>NZ_JALCYU010000029.1:0-20148 GCF_023507765.1 Chromobacterium sp. IRSSSOUMB001 | reverse complement strand
GGTCCGCCTTGCGGCTCAGTGTTGGTTGGGAGGGAAGCGGATGGTGAAGCTGGCGCCTTGTCCCGGTGCGCTGTCCAGCCGGATCTCGCCTTTCAAGATGGTGTGCACGATGTTGTGCACCATGGCGAGCCCCAGGCCCACGCCGCTTCGCCCCATTTGCGTGGTGAAGAAGGGGTCGAACACCTTGTCCTGCAGTTCCGGCGCAATGCCCTTGCCGTTGTCTGAATAGCGCAGCAGCAGCGTTTCTTGCTGCGCTTGCAACTGGATGTCTATGCGGCCGCGATCGTGTCCGTCGAAGCCGTGGGCCAGGCTGTTGGCGATGAGGTGGGACAGCAGTTGTTCCAAAGCGCCCGGATAATTCTCGATTTGCAGCTCAGGGGGCGCCTCCAGCGTCAGCCGGATGTCCGGATAGTGTTCCGGCGGCAGCAGCGCCTGGGTTAGCTGGGCGATGGTTTGAGCGGGCTTGAACGCGCGTTTGGGCTGGTTGAGCTGGTCGGAGGCGATCAGCTTGAAGCGGCCGATCAGATCGCCGGCCAACTCGCTGTTTCTTTGCAGCAGTTCGCTGGTTTCGACCGCCTTGCGCAGGAAGTCTTGCAGATTGCCGCGCGAGAGCTGCTTGGCTTCGTCGGCGCGAATGATGGATTTGAGGTCCGCGTGCAATACCGAGGCGCTGAGCAGAATATTTCCTATCGGCGTGTTCAATTCATGCGCCATGCCAGCGACCATGCGGGCGAGCGCCGTCTGTTTTTCCGCAATGCTGATTTGCTGCATGGCCTGCTTGAGTTCGGCGGTTCGCTTGGCTACGCGGTCTTCCAAGTGACTATTGAGCTGTTGCAGCTCGGATTCTGCTTGCTTGCGCTGGCTGATGTCGGAGTAAGTGCCTATCATGCGCGACGGCCGCCCTTGCTCGTCGCGGCCCACCACCATGCCGCGGCTTAGCAGCCAGATCCAGCCGTCTTGCGCGCGAAAACGGTGCTCCGAGATGAATGAGCCTTCTGCTTGGCGCTGATAGGCGATGATATCGGCCTGCACCGTCGGCAGATCGTCGGGATGGATGCCTGTGTGCCAGAGCTTGAACGCGCCGGTGTCTTTATCGTCCAGTCCCAGCAGTTGCCGGCAGCGGGGGGAGAGAAAGACGGCGTCGCCGACGATGTCCCAATCCCAGACGCCGTCGCCGGCGCCTTCCAGCGCGAAGTGCCAGCGTTCCTCGCTTTCGCGCAAAGCCTGTAGCGCTTTTTGCTCCCCTGCTCGCAAAGATTCGAACTCCCGCCTGACACGCTCGGCCTCGTCCGCGCGCAGGATGGCGTCTTCCTGTTTCCTGGCCTGATTGTGATATACCTGATGCAGATCGCGCTCCACCATGGCGCGGAATTGGCCGAGCAATTGTCTGTGGGTCTGGCTATAGGGGTTTTCGGCCCGGTCGAGCACGCAAATGGTGCCAAACACGTCCTGGTTGGGCCAGATCAGCGGCATGCCTAGGTAGGAGATCATGCCCAGCTTGATATCGGGATTGTGATCCCAGTCAGGGTCTTTCAAGGCGTTGGGCACCAGCAGCTCTTTGCGGCTGCTCATCACGGTTTCGCAATACAGGCCGGTATTGAGCTCGGCCAACTCGTCTTCTTCGTACGGGTTGCCTTGGTTGTGGCTGGAGAGGAAGACTTTGATGTGGGGCACCTGCTTCTGCATGATCAGCGCGGCGGGGATGTCCACGATCTTGGCCAGGAGATCCAGCACCTGCTGCCACTTTTCCGACAGCTCGTGGCTGATGCTCAGGTTTTGGGTATTGATCTTGATGGCCGACATCTGAAGCTCCATGTTTTGCTAAGCGCATTCATCTTTCTAGCATATGGGCCGATGCGGGCGGTAATGGCGGAGGCGTTTGGAGCCTATTCAGAACGCGGGGACTTCGAAACGCTGATGCGCTGTCGCGCATCCCGTTTTCTCCGCCACCGCACAGGGGTTTAAGAGTGTTTACAGCATCAGGTTGAGCATGCGGTCGATGCGCACGCGGCTCAGGCGAGTCAATAGTTTTTTGATTTGTTCGGGATAGGTGCGAACGTCTTCCAGTTCGCGGTAATGCAGCAACTGCCGGCTGTGACGCAAGATGTTTTCCTGCTCTTGCTGGTTCTGGTGTTTGAGTTCGGCGTTGGGGTCGCTGATCAGCAACGCATTCTCCATGTCCAGGCGGAAGGCGCGCGGATTGAGATTGTTGCCGGTCAGCAGCATGTAGCGCTGGTCGCTGAACATGCCTTTGAGGTGATAGGTGTTGTCGCCGTCTTTCCACTGATGTACCCGCAGCTGGCCGATGCCGATGTAGTGGCGTTGGCGTTTGGCGAAGCGGCGCAGGTTCATTTCGTAGAGATAGGGCAGCGCGCCGATGACGCGGAAGGGCTCGCTGGGCGGAATGTAGAAGTCATTGGCGGTTTTGTCGCCGACGACAATGTCGATTTGCACGCCGCGGCGCAGCGCCTTGCTGATGGCGAGCACCACCGGCCTCGGAAAGTTGAAATAGGGTGTGCAGATGAACAGCGAACTGCGGGTGTTTGCAATCAGATCCAGAATTACCCGGTTGAGCATGTTGCCCTTGCCGATGCCGACAATCGGGCTGACTGCCAGTCCGTCTTCCGAGTATGCCTGGTTTTCAAGCCGGTATTGGCTATGGCTG
The DNA here is from genome assembly GCF_023507765.1 of Chromobacterium sp. IRSSSOUMB001. NCBI lineage: Bacteria > Pseudomonadati > Pseudomonadota > Betaproteobacteria > Neisseriales > Chromobacteriaceae > Chromobacterium > Chromobacterium sp. IRSSSOUMB001. Next base: position 17,483 of record NZ_JALCYU010000029.1, on the reverse strand, counting down.
AGCTTGTCGCGGAAGGCGCGGATTTCCTTGCGTATGCTGCGGGTGGCCGGCGCCGGTTTGTCCAGCCGGAATACCGCGGGGTCGTTGAAGAACTGCTCGTGCATATAGCTGGACATTACATCCGCCAGCGTCTGATTGCGAATCAGGTGGTAGCGGTCGAAGCGGTACTTATCCAATTTGTGCAAGTAGACATTGTTGATGCTGGCGCCGCTGTACAGCACCTGGTCGTCAATGATCAGCCCTTTAAGATGCAGCACGCCAAACAGCTCGCGGGTTTGCACCGGGATGCCGTAGATGGGCACGTCAACGTTGTGCCGCAGCGCCTGAGCCCGATACCAGGCGGCGTTGCAGCTGTCCTGGCTTTCTCCGATGCGCCCGCGCTGGGCGCGGTGCCAGTCCACCATGACGCGGATGTCCAGCTGCGGTTGCCGTTGTTTGGCGGCGAACAGCGCGTCCAGCACTTCCTGGCCGGCTTCGTCATGCTCCAGATAGAGCGCGGCGATATAGATGCGGTGCCGGGCCTGCGCGATCGCTTCCAGCAGGCAAAGGCGGAAGTCGGCGGTCTGGTGCAGGGTGGTGATGGCGTCGGCTTGCATGCGCAGCTTGGGAAGCTGAGCCAGCAACGATCTTTTTAGCAGAAATGCCATGTAAGCGTTGGGTTTGACGTTTAATCGTGGAATCGTAGCATCGTTTTCGCCTCTTGGGGGAGTCCGCGCCTGAGCAATCCTTGCGCCAGCGCAGTTCCGGACGAAGTCGAACCTTTGCGAGGCCGGCGATAGAGTCCATGGCAAGGCGGGGCGAAATGTGCAAAAATTCGTTCAACTAGATGAATTGCAGGTTTTCCAATGCTGGACCGGGACGGATACCGCCCCAATGTCGGAATCATCCTCATCAACGGTAAAAATGAGGTGTTCTGGGGCAAGCGAGTGCGGGAGCATTCCTGGCAGTTTCCGCAAGGCGGGATCAAGCCAGGCGAGAGTCCGGAAGCCGCGATGTATCGCGAGCTGCTGGAAGAGGTGGGTTTGCTGCCGCAACATGTGAAAATACTGGGACGCACCCGCGACTGGATGCGTTATGAGGTGCCGACCAACTGGGTGCGCCGGGAGTGGCGCGGCAGTTACAAGGGGCAAAAGCAGATTTGGTTTCTGCTGAAACTGGTGGGGCGCGAGTGCGACGTTTGCCTGCGCGCCAGCAGCCACCCCGAGTTTGACGGCTGGCGCTGGAACGAATACTGGGCGCCGGTGGACGCGGTGATCGAGTTCAAGCGCGAGGTGTACGAGCGCGCGTTGGCCGAGCTGTCGCGCTTCCTGCGCGGAGTGGAAAGCCGGGAGGCCTATCTGGCTCGCCTTGGCCGCGCTCAGGAGCCGCATTGACGCGGCGCCGTCCGCGCGCCTCGAAGCGACACGGCGGGCATGGCCCGCTGTCTTTTTTTGCGCCGTGGCCGTTGGCCGCGGCGTTTGGCGTAATTTGCTGAGCAACAAGATTCAAACATGACGCAACAATACGATGAGTCGTCGGTACGGGTGCTGAAAGGCTTGGAGCCGGTCAAGGAACGGCCGGGGATGTACACCCGCACCACCGATCCCACTCATATTTGCCAGGAAGTGATAGACAACGCCGCTGATGAGGCCTTGGGGGGCTTCGCGCGCAAGATCGCGGTGACGGTGCATCAGGACGGCTCCTTGTCGGTGGAGGACGATGGCCGCGGCATTCCGGTGGGCCTGCATCCGCAAGAAGGCGTGCCGGTGGTGGAACTGGTGTTCACCCGCTTGCACGCCGGCGGCAAGTTCAACAAGAAAGACGGCGGCGCCTACGCTTTTTCCGGGGGCCTGCACGGGGTTGGCGTGTCGGTAACCAATGCGCTGTCCACCCGGCTGGAGGTGGAGGTCAAGCGCGAAGGCGGCGTGCACCGTCTGGTGTTTTCCGGCGGCGATGTCATTGAGCCGTTGACTCGGGTGGGGGATTGCGGCCCGCGCACCAGCGGCACTCGGGTCAGGGTCTGGCCCGACGGCAAGTATTTTGAAAGCCCTCGTTACTCCTTGCCGGAGCTGGAGCGCCTGCTGCGCGCCAAGGCGGTGCTACTGCCCGGCGTGGCGGTCACCCTGGTGGTGGAGCGCCCCAGCGGCGACGAGGTCAAGGTCTGGCAATACCCGGAGGGCTTGAAGAGCTATCTGGCCGAGCTGTGCAACGGCGACGAGCCGGTGGCGCCCTTGTTCGCCGGAGAGGCCTATATCGGCGACGATCATGAGCAGTTCGCCAAGGGCGAGGGCGTGCAGTGGGCGATGGCCTGGTTCGAGGACGGCGCCAGCGGCGAGAGCTACGTCAACTTGATTCCGACGCCGGTGGGCGGCACCCATGAAGCCGGCTTGCGCGCCGGCGTGTTCGATGCGGTAAAGAGTTTCATCGATCACCACAACCTATTGCCGCGCGGCGTCAAGCTGATGGCGGAGGATGTGTGGAGCCGAGTGCGCTTCGTATTGTCCGCCCGGGTGCTGGACCCGCAGTTTCAGGGGCAGACCAAGGACAAGCTGACCAGCCGCGACGCGCTGAAGCTGATTTCCGGCCTAGCGCGCGATCCGGTGGAGCTGTGGCTGAACCAGAACGTGGAGTCCGGCAAGAAGATTGCCGAACTGGCCATCCGCCAGGCGCAGTCGCGTCTGAAGTCGGTGAAGAAGGTTGAAAAGAAAAAAGGCTCCGGCGTGGCGGTGCTGCCCGGCAAATTGACCGATTGCGAGAGCGAGGATATCGATCGCAACGAGCTGTTCCTGGTGGAGGGCGATTCTGCCGGCGGCTCGGCCAAGCTGGCGCGAGACAAGGAATACCAGGCCATCTTGCCCCTGCGCGGAAAGGTGCTCAATAGCTGGGAAACCGATAAGGACCAGCTGTTCTCCAATGCCGAGATTCATGATATTTCGGTCGCCATCGGGGTGGATCCGCACGGGCCCAGCGACCACCCGGACTTGTCCGGCCAGCGCTACGGCAAGATCGCCATCCTGTCCGACGCGGACGTGGACGGTTCTCATATCCAGGTGCTCTTGCTGACGTTGTTCTTCCGCCATTTCCCGCGTTTGATCGAGAACGGCAACATTTATGTGGCTCAGCCGCCGCTGTTCCGCGTGGACGTGCCCGGCCAGGGCAAGCATCGTCCGCCGCGCAAGCTGTACGCCTTGGACGAAGGCGAGATGACCGCCATCCTTGACCGGCTGCGCAGCGAAGGCGTGCGAGAGAACGCCTGGAGCATTTCCCGCTTCAAGGGCCTGGGCGAGATGAACCCGGAGCAGTTGAAGGACACCACGATGAATCCAGATACCCGCCGTTTATCCCAAGTGCGGGTGCGCACCGGCGAGCTGGAGCAGACGCTGTCCACTTTCGTCATGCTGATGGGCAAAGGGGAAGCGTCAAGCCGCCGCAGCTGGATGGAAGCCAACGGCAACGCGGTAGAGGCCGATATCTGAGCGGCCGCGCTGGTTGTTCTCAAAGGACGGAAAGCCCCTGCAAGCCTTGCTTGCGGGGGCTTTTCCATTGCGGGCTATAGTGAGGCTAGGCGTGGTGTCTCAATCAAGGGGAATGGCATGGCCAAACGATGGAGGGGCCTGTTGGCGGGGTGGCTGGCGCTGCCTGTGCTGGCGGCCGGCTACCACTCCTCCAGTCAGGATATTGGGCCCTGGGGCGACGGCGCTAGCCAGGACGGCGTGGCGCCGCGTTTCATCCGGTTTGTGGCGAAGCAGGCGGGGCTGACGCTGACTCAGGATGTCCGGCCGTTGCCGCGCGCGATAGAGGAGCTGAGAAATGGGCGAAACGCGCTGGCGCTGGTGACCGCTTCGCCGGAGCGAGCACGCTTCGCCGTGGAGCTGTGCAGGCCGGTGTCGATCCGCATTTCCGTGCTCTACCATCGTCGCGGCCAAGTATCGCCCATAGGTCCGCAGTGGTTCCGCCTGCGCAGCCTGGGCGTTCTGCGCGGCACCCACACCCTGGACGGCTTTGTCGCCGAAAGCGGGGCGACGCCGGTGGAGGTATCGGACATGCCGCAGGGGTTTCGCATGCTGCAAGCCGGCAGGCTGGATGCAATGATGTGCGTGCGTCCAGGCTGCGGCCACGCGCTGAGGCAGATGGGCGAGAGCCTGCCCAATCTGGCCGAATACGTGCACGGCGACGAGCCAATGGCGCTCTACGTATCCAAACGCAGCGAGCTGGCGCGCGACGTCGTCATGCTGGGCAAATTGAAGACGGCTTGTCTGTCCGCCGCGGGCAAGCGCGAGATGGCCGGCTTGATGACGATTTACGATTGAGGCGGGGGCTTACCAGACGCGCAGCGTTTGACCGGTCTGCACGCCTTCCACGCTGCGGACATAGGCTAGGGCCGCGCGTGCCGCTGGTACCGCTTCGAAGCCGGGGAAAAAGTCCCGGTACTGCTCCCAGGATTCCTGTAACACGTTGGGGCTGACCACATTGATGCGGCGTCCGCCGTCCAGCTCCGCCGCCGCGCCGCGCACAAAGCCCTCCAATGCGGAGTTCACGGCGCTGGCGTTGCTGCCGAAGCGGATGGGTTGTTCGCTGACGATGCCGCTGGTCAGGGTGATGGAGCCGCCGGCGTTCAGATAGTGCTGGCCGATTAGTGCCAACTCCACTTGGCCCATCAGCTTGTCGTTGAGGCCGATGCGAAATTGTTCGGCGTTCATCTCCGCCAAGGGGCCGAAGTGCAGCTTGCCGGCGGCGCTGATGATGGCGTCTACCCCGCCGATGCGTTCGAACAGCGCGCGGATGCTGTCGCCGTTGGTCAGGTCCACCAGCACATCACCGCGGCGGCTGCCCGCTTTGATGACTTGATGGTGGGACAGCGCTTGGCTGACGGCCTGGCCCAGAGTGCCGTGGGCGCCGACGATGAGAATCTTTTTCATGGGAAATCTCCCGGACAAGTGTTAAGACCCGGTCATTCTGCTCCCGCGCGGAGCATTGATTAATCCGCTAAGATGAACAAGATTAAAAACCGTAGGTTATGAATGGCATGGATCGCCTTTTGAGCATGGAGCTGTTCGTGGCGGTGGTGGAGCGAGGCAGTTTCACCGCGGCGGCCGAGGCGCATGGCTTGTCCCAACCCATGGTGGGCAAGCATATCGCCAGCCTGGAACAGCGGCTGGGCGGCCGCTTGCTGGCGCGCACCACCCGCCGCCAGCAATTGACCGAGCTGGGCCTGCATTACTTTCAACGTTGCCAGTCCATTCTGGCGGAAATTCGCGCGGCGGAAAGCGGCGCCGAGCTGATGAGCGGCGCGCCGCGCGGCGTGCTGCGCGTCAATGCCTCGGTGACCTTTGGTTCGCTGCGGCTGGCGGGCTTGTTGGCCGAGTTCATGCAAGCGTATCCGGATATCACGGTGGACCTGACCTTGTCGGACGAACTGGTCGACTTGGTGGCCGACGGTTACGACGCCGCCTTCCGCATCGGCCGGCTGCCCGATTCGGGCTTGGTGGCCCGGCCTCTGCAGCCCTACCGGATGATGGTGGCGGCGGCGCCGGCCTATTTGGCGCGCAAAGGCGTGCCGTGCGCGCCGGAAGATCTGGCCGCGCATGATTGCCTGGGTTTTTCCCTGTGGCGCAAGGACGATGGCTGGGAGTTGCTGGGGGCCGGCGAGTGGGGACGGGCCAGCCGCTTCCAGTCCAATCATGGTCAGGCCTTGCGCATGGTGGCGCTGGCCGGCGGCGGCGTCGTGCTGCAAGCCGAGGCGCTGTTGGGCGGCGATGTGGCTTCCGGCCGGCTGGTGGAGGTGTTGCCGGGTTGTTTGCCGCCACCCAAGCCCATGCATTTGATTTATCTGCCGGATCGCCAGCCTTTGCCCAAGCTGCGAGTGTTCATAGACTTCATCGTGGAGCGCTTGGGCGCGCTGTGAGTTTTATTGACAGGGCCTGTCAGCGATTTTCGTTTGAGCTGCGGCGCGCATCGGCGTAGCGTGAACGCATGGATGATTTGGAGAGAGGAAAGGGCATGGAACCGGATTTGCGGGCGCCCAGCCGGCGCGATTTGTTCGCCGGCTTTTTCTCTATCGGGCTGACCGGTTTCGGCGGCGTATTGCCGCAGGCGCATCGGATGATGGTGTTGCGCCGCCGCTGGCTGAGCGAGGCCGACTTCGCCGTGGTGCTGGGCCTGGGCCAAGTGTTGCCGGGGCCCAATATCGTCAATGTCGCGGTGGCGGTGGGCAGCCGCTTTCACGGCGCGAGCGGGGCCTTGGCCGCCATCGCCGGTTTGTTGCTGGCGCCCATGGTCATCGTGCTGCTGCTGGCCTCCTTCTACGGCCATTACCGGCAGCTGGCGCTGGTGCAGAATGTGTTGCATGGCCTGGCTTCCGCCGCCGCCGGCCTGATCGCGGCGATGGGGCTGCGCTTGCTGGAGCGCATTGAGCGCAAGCTGTGGTGCGTGCTGGTGGCTGCGTTGACCTTCTGTGCTCTGGGCGTCCTGCAATTGCCCTTGCTGTGGTCGCTGGCGCTGCTGGCGCCCGTCGCCGTCGGGCTGGCCTGGCGCGACCGGCCTAAGGAGGGCGCATGATTCTGCTGACGCTGCTGTGGCGCTTCTCGCTGTTGTCGCTGGTGGCGGTGGGCGGCGCCAATGTGCTGATTCCCGAGTTGCAGCGGCTGGTATTGGAACAGGGCTGGATGAGCGGGCGCGAGTTCGCCGCGCTGTTCGCCATCGCCCAGGCCGCGCCCGGCCCCAATGTGCTGGTGGTCAGCCTGATAGGCTGGCAGGTGGCCGGGGTGCCGGGCGCGCTGGTCAGCATGCTGGGGATTTGCGGCCCGTCTTCGGTGCTGAGCTTTTACGTGGCGCGCTGGTGGCAGCGTTACCAGCGGGCGCCGCTGACCCGGGCGATCCAGCGCGGGCTGGCGCCGCTGACCATAGGCCTGGTGGCCGCCAGCGCCTGTTTGTTAAGCCAGGCGGCCAATGCCGGCGTAGGCGCCTGGGTATTGTGCGGCGCGGTGGCGTTAGCGGCGTGGCGCACTGCGCTCAATCCCTTGTGGCTATTGTTGGCCGGCGCTTTGCTGGGCGGTGTGGGGTTGCTATAGGATTGCGTTCAAAGTCTCGCTTTAACTCATGAGATCGAGAACAGGCTCCACGCGGCGGCCATCATGAACAGAGGTTTCTCGGGAGGACGCGCAAGATGCGAATCTTGATGCTGCTGCTGTGCGTTCTGGCGCTGCCGGCGCTGGGGCAAACTTTGTCGATCCGCTACGCGCTGGTGTCCGGAGAGCAAGACCCGCATCTGCCTTATATGCAGGCGTTGTTGCAACTGGCGTGCAGCGAGGCCAAATTCAGTTGCGAGTTGAGCAGCGCGCTGGACATGAATCAGGGGAGGGCGCTGGAGCAGATGGCGCACGGCGATGCCGGCATGGACCTGTTCTGGGGCATGAGCAGCCGCGAGCGCGAACAGAAGGCCCTGCCGGTGCGCATTCCTCTGTACAAGGGCTTGATTGGCTGGCGAGTGCCGCTGGTGTCGCAAAAACGCGGTCGCTTGTTCGAGAAGGTGTTCACGCTGGCGGATCTGAAGGCGCTGAGCGCCGGCCAGGGGCAGGATTGGCCGGATACGCAGATTCTGCGCGGCGCCGGCTTGCCAGTGGTGGCCAGCCCCTTGTATTTGCCGCTGTTCGCCATGCTGCGGCAGGGGCGCTTCGACTATTTCCCGCGCAGCGTGATCGAGGTGGGCCAGGAACTGGAGTCCGAGGCCGCCAAAGGCCTGACGCTGGACCCTTACATCGTGCTGCACTATCCGGCGGCCTTTTATTTCTTCGTGTCGCCGCGCCGGCCGGAGCTGGCCCGGGCGCTGACCCAGGGCCTAGAGGCCGCGATCAAGGACGGCAGCTTCGACAAGCTGTTCCTGCGCTTCAACGGCCCGCGCTTGCGCGCCTTGAACCTGGCGCGGCGGCGCATCATCGAACTGCCCAATCCCTTGCTGCCCAAGGATACGCCGCTGCAGCGCAAGGAGTTGTGGTTCTACCCGCGCTGAGGGTCAGGCGGCAGCAGCTCGGTGAACACGAAACCGTCCCGCTCCACCGTTTCGCCCACCGCGTGTGGCACCGGATGCAGGAACATCGGGCCGTCCCAGGCGAAGGAATGAAACTCGCCGTATTCGCCGCAGGGGTCGGCGTCCGGCGGCAAGGCGTCCAGCAAGTCCTGGCCAAACTCGCTGCCGGCCAGGCCGCGCGGCAGCTTGCGCGGGTCCAGGCAGGTCAGTCTGGCCTTGAGCCCGCCGCGCAGCATGGTTTGCGCCAACTCGGCGGTGGGCAGGCCCCACAGCGGGAACAGCGGCTCTATGCCGCTGCCGGCCAGGTTCCGCTCGCGGTAGGCGCGCACATCCTCCAGGAATAGATCGCCAAAGGCCATCCGGCTGGCGTAGTCCTCGTTGCTGCAAGGGTAGGGGATGCTTACCTGGCGCAGCGGCAAGCCCAGCGCCGCCGCCTGCGCCTGTAGCAGCTCCACCCGCACCGCGTGCATGGCCACGCGCTGGAAAGCCTGGTTGACGGTGGTGAACAGTCCGACGACTTCAACGTCTGGATCCCGGCGCAGCACATGCAGCGCCCAGGCGCTGTCCTTGCCGCTGCTCCAGGACAAGAGAACGGTTTTCTTCATGGCGCACAGCTTCGCCGCGCGGAGGCGCGCCGCCAAGCGGGGGACTGAGCCGGGGGACTCGGGTATAATGACGCTCTATTTTTTCGCCTCTACAGGACTGATTGCCGCATGACCCAGCTCAAGAACGATACCTTCCTGCGCGCGCTGCTTGGCCAGCCCGTCGAATACACCCCGATCTGGATGATGCGCCAGGCCGGCCGCTATTTGCCGGAGTACCGCGCCACTCGCAGCCGAGCCGGCAGCTTCATGGGTTTGTGCACCAGTCCCGACTATGCCACCGAGGTGACGCTGCAGCCGCTGGAGCGTTTCCCGCTGGACGCCGCCATCCTGTTTTCCGACATCCTGACCGTGCCGGACGCCATGGGCCTGGGCCTGTACTTCGCCGAAGGCGAGGGCCCCAAGTTTGAGCGCCCGCTGCGCGACGAAGCCGCCATCCGCGCGCTGACGGTGCCGACGCTGGACAAGCTGGGCTACGTCTTCGACGCGGTGTCCAGCATCCGCAAGGCGCTGGATGGCCGCGTGCCGCTGATCGGCTTCTCCGGCAGCCCGTTCACCTTGGCCTGCTACATGATAGAGGGCGGAGGCTCCGACGATTTCCGTCACGTTAAAGCCATGCTTTACAGCCGCCCTGAGTTGTTGCATCACATCCTGGATGTGAACGCCCGCACCGTGATCGACTACCTGAACGCCCAGATCGACGCCGGCGCGCAGGCGGTGCAGATCTTCGACACCTGGGGCGGCGCGCTGACCCAGGCGGCCTACCGCGAGTTCTCGCTGGCCTATATGCGCCAGATCGTCGCCGGCCTTAAGCGCGAGGCCGACGGCCGCCGCGTGCCGGTGATCGTGTTCACCAAGGGCGGCGGCCAGTGGCTGGAGGAGATCGCCGCCATCGGCGCCGACTGCGTGGGGTTGGACTGGACCACGGACCTGGGCGCCGCGCGCGCGCGGGTGGGCGGCAAGGTGGCCTTGCAGGGCAACTTCGATCCCAACGCGCTGTTTGCCGAGCCGGCCGCCATCGAGCGCGAAGTGGCCCGCATCCTGGCCAGCTACGGCGCGGGCAGTGGCCATGTCTTCAATCTGGGCCACGGCATCTCGCAGCACGTCAAGCCGGAGCACGCCGGAGCCTTGGTGGAAGCGGTGCATCGCTTGTCTCGTCCTTATCACGCCCAGGGCTGAAAAGCCGGATTAAACACCGTTGGCATGTTTTTGCCGCTCCGGCGGAATTGTCCGCGGCGGACGCACCAAGTTGGCGCGGCTCGGCGGGCATTAAAGCCGGCTTTATCAGTGTCTAAATCCAGTATCAAGTTGTTGTTAGCCGGGCCAGCGGAAAAGGATTTGTTTTTTCAACAGAAAATTTAACTTTTCCCCTGACGCCGTTCGCGCGCCGTCGGGGTATCCTTACCCGTCCGGCCGATGGCTCTCCTGCGGCCGGATTGTATTTTTGCACTGTGATGAATAAGGATATTGACAAGGCAAACTATAGTCGTTCTCTGAGTTATGCACATTTGCTAGTCAGAGTTCAGGTCCTTGTCAAGCCGATTGCTCATGTTTTTTTGATCAATTTAAGCCTTTGAAAACAAAGAGGAAAATAATTGATTAATTTTTGCGCAATCTAACGGAAATGTTGATCTGGGGCCGTTTCGACCGCTAGGCGACAGCTTGTTCACAAAGTTATCCACAGCATCTGTGCACAGTGGCCGCAAAGCCTTGTCGCAACAGCATTTGTCTTCGGGGGCGCGCCGGATGGGGCAACAAAGCATTGTGCAAGTGGCCGTGGATGTGCCGCTGCCAAGTACGTTCAGTTACCTGACCCAGTTGTCTGTCATGGCCGGGCAAAGAGTAGCGGTTTCCTTTGGGCCCCGCCGGCTGTGTGGCGTGGTTGTCACGGACATACCTCAACAGGGTATCGATCCCGCCAAGCTCAAGCCGGTGGAGTCGGTTCTGTCCGGGCTGCCCCCGCTGCCGGAAGACTTTATGTCCCTGGTGCGCTTCGCCGCGGATTATTACCACCATCCCTTGGGACAGGCGCTGTTCACCGCTCTGCCCACCGGGCTGCGGGAGCCCCGCGACATTGTTTTGCCGGATGAGCGTCCATACGCGCTGACGCCGCAAGGCGAGGCGGAGGCGCCGCCGGCTCGCCAGCGCGCGCGGCTGGCGCTGTGGCAGGCCTTGCAGGACGGCGCATTGACGCTGGCCGCGGCCAAGACGGTGACGCCGCAGGCCGGCAAGGTGTTGGCGGATTGGCTGGCGGACAACAAGGTCCGCCGCGTGGAGCCGGAGCCCCTTCCTTTGCGAGTGGCGGACAGCCCTGAACTGAACGACGAGCAGCAAGCCGCGCTGGACGCTTTGCGCAGCCAAGCCGGATATCAGCCCTGGCTGCTGCACGGCATTACCGGCAGCGGCAAGACCGAAGTTTATCTGCGGCTGATCGCCGATCATCTGGCCGCCGGCCGTCAAGTGTTGGTGCTGGTGCCGGAAATCAATCTGACCCCGCAGCTGATCACGCGCTTCACCCAGCGCTTTCCGGACAGCCGCATCGCGGTGCAGCACAGCCATCTGGCAGACGGCGAGCGCCTGAGGGGCTGGCTGGACGGCTGGCAGGGGCGCGCCGACGTGATGATAGGCACCCGGCTGTCGGTGTTCACGCCGCTGCCGCGCCTGGGCCTGATCGTGGTGGACGAAGAGCACGACGGCTCCTTCAAGCAGCAAGACGGCTTGCGCTACCATGCGCGAGATCTGGCGATCTGGCGCGCGCGCCAGGCCGGCGTGCCCATTGTGCTGGGCTCGGCCACGCCCAGCCTGGAGACCGTGGCCAATGTCGAGGCTGGCCGCTATCGCCGTTTGTCGCTGAGCCGGCGCGCGCACGGTGCGGCGCGGTTGCCGGATGTGAGGCTGGTCGACGTGAGGCGGCAAAAACTGGCCGAAGGCCTGTCCGATCCCGTGATCCAGGCGCTGCGCCAGCGCTTGGCGCGCGGCGAGATGAGCTTGGTGTTCATCAACCGTCGCGGCTTCGCGCCGGTGGTGGCCTGCACCGATTGCGGCTGGACCAGCGGCTGCCCGCGCTGTTCCGCCAAGCTGGTGGTGCACCTGTTGGAGCGCAAGCTGCGCTGCCACCATTGCGGTTGGGAAGAGCAGGTGCCGCGTGCCTGCCCGGATTGCGGAAATCCCGACATCAAACCGCTGGGGGAGGGCACACAGCGGCTGGAGTCCGCGCTGACGCGTTTGTTTCCCGAGGCGCGCATCCTGCGCATAGACCGCGACACCACCAGCCGCAAGGAGGCGTGGGACGAGATCTATCGCAAGGTCCATGCCGGCGAGGTGGACATGCTGGTGGGGACCCAGATGCTGGCCAAGGGCCACGACTTTGGCACTTTGTCGCTGGTGGTGGCGCTGGGCGCGGACGGCGGCCTGTATTCCGCGGACTTCCGTGCTTCCGAACGGCTGTTCGCGCAACTGATGCAAGTGGCCGGCCGCGCCGGCCGCGCCGAGGCCGCCGGCGAGGTGCTGATCCAGACCCAGTGGCCGGATCATGAGCTATACCAAGCGCTGACGCGCCACGATTTCGACGGCTACGCCAAGACCCTGCTGGACGAGCGGCGCATCGCCGGCTTCCCGCCCTGCGCCTACCAGGCGCTGCTGCGCGCCGACAGCCCCAGCCTGGAACTGGCCACCGCCTTCCTGGCCGAAGTGCGGCGGCTGGCCGAGCCGCTGGCGGCGCAGGTGCTGATCGCCGGCCCGGCGCCGGCGCTGATGGCGCGCTTGGCCAACCGCGAACGCGCCCAGTTGGTGCTGGAAGCGCCGCAAAGGCAGGCGCTGCACGGATTTTTGAATCAATGGCTGCCGCAGGTGGAGGCGGCGGCCAAACGCCATGGACGCGGCCTGCGCTGGTCGCTGGACGTGGACCCACAGGACATGTGACCGCTCAATGAAAGCAAAAACGAAATCAAGCCTGCTGGCGGCCTGCCTGCTGTTGTCTGCCTTGCCGGCCTGCGCGCTGGACCTGCACGGCCTCAAGCCGGAGGAGGTGGCCGTCTGGGCCGCGCCGGTGGAAAGCGGCAAGACCCTGGCCGGCCATCGCGCCGACAGCGCGGTCAACCCGGCCTCCACCATGAAGCTGATCACCAGCTGGAGCGCGCTGAACCTGCTCAAGCCCGGCTACCGCTGGCACACCGGGTTGTGGTCCGCCGCGCCGCTGCGCGACGGCGCGCTGCAAGGAGATCTTTACTGGCTGGGCGCCGGCGATCCGCGCTTCAACAACGACAGCCTGCTCAATCTGCTGTACGGCCTGCGGCTGCGCGGCGTGCAGCGGATAGACGGCAAGCTGCTGCTGGACAAGAGCGCCTTCAAGGGCGCGTCCAGCGCCCACGACTTCGACGAAGACGCCGGCCGCGCCTTCACCGTGGAGCCGGACAGCCATCTGACCAATCTGAAAGTGGCCTGGCTCAACTTCTACGTCGACGCCGGCGGCGCGCGCGTGGCGCTGGATCCGCCGTTGGCCGGCGTCAGCGTCAACGCCAAGCTGCAGGCCGGCGGCCAGGGCGGTCCGAGCGATTGTTCCGACGTGCGCCGCTATGTCAGCATCGCCAACGATTTGCGTTCGGTCACCGTCAGCGGCACCTTGCCGCCCAGCTGCGACGGCGTCAAAACCTTCGTCAACGTGCTGGATCACGACGCTTTCGCCAGCCAGGACTTCGCCGCCCTGTGGCAGGCGCTGGGCGGGACCGGGCCCAAGGGCGCGGCGCAGGGACGAGTGCCGGCCGGCGCGCGCGAACTGGCCGGCCACGACTCGCAGCCGCTGACGGTGGCGATCAGCGACATCAACAAATACAGCAACAACACCATGGCGCGCACCCTGTTCCTGACCTTGGGCAAGGAGGGCGGAGGCGGCGAGGACACCCGCGCCAACGCCGAGCACGCGGTGAGGCGCCTGCTGGCCGCCAACGGCATTTCCGATGAAACGCTGGTGTTGGAGAACGGCTCCGGCCTGTCGCGCCGCGAGCGGGTCAGCGCTCGGCTGATGGGGCAGGTGCTGCTTAATGCCGCGCGCGGGCCGTACGCCAGCGAATTCCTGGCCAGCCTGCCCATCGCCGGCGAGGAGGGCACCTTGCGCAAGCGCTTCGCCGAGCAAGGACCGCGGCTGCGGATGAAGACCGGCACCCTGAAGGACGTCAAGGCGCTGGCCGGCTACTGGCTGGGCGCGGACGGCCGCCGGCTGGCGCTGGCGGTGATCGTCAACAGCCCGCGCGCGCCGGAGATGGGCAAGGCGATGGACCAGATCGTCGCCGATCTGATCGACCGCTTCGAGGCGTCCAAACAAGAAGCTGGCGGCTTGACGGTTTCGGCGCGCGCGGCGGGAGTATAATATTCGGTTTTGCGCGCTCCTCGCCGGAGCGCCGGATTCCGCGAGAGCCATCGATGAAACCCGTAACCATGTACACCACCGCGGTATGCCCTTACTGCATCCGCGCCAAGCAAATCCTCAGAGCCAAAGGCGTGGCCGAGATCAAGGAAATCCGCATCGACCTGGACCCGGTCGAGCGCGACAAGATGATGGATCTGACCGGCCGCCGCACCGTGCCGCAGATCTTCATCGGCGATACCCATGTAGGCGGCTGCGACGATCTGGTCGCCTTGAACCAGGCCGGCAAGCTGGACCTGCTGCTGGCCGACTGAGCCGGCTTGCCCGCGATCAAGCCGCCGCTTGGCGGCGGTTGGCCCTGCGGCGCTTTCGTGCGATGATGCAGGCCTGTTTTAACCATTCCAAAACCGGCCGCTTGCGAGCGGCCTCCGTGTGAGACGAAGAGATGAGCGAACAACAAGAGCAGCAGCCGGCGTTTTCCATCGAGAAAATCTACGTGAAGGACATGTCCCTGGAAGTGCCTGGCGCGCCGCAGGTGTTCCTGGAGCAAGAACAGCCGGAAATCGACATGCAGCTGGCCAGCGAAGGCAAACAGCTGGACGACGGTTTCTACGAAGTGACCCTGACCGTGACCGTGACCGCCAAACTGCCGGAAAAAACCATGTTCCTGTGCGAAGTGGGCCAGTCCGGCATCTTCCAGATCCGCAACGTGCCGGCCGAAGACATCGACCCGATTCTGGGCGTGGCTTGCCCCAACATCCTGTTCCCCTACGCGCGCGAAGCCGTGTCCAGCGTGGTGAACCGCGCCGGTTTCCCGCCGGTGCTGCTGTCCCCGATCAACTTCGAGGCCCTGTACATGCAGCAACGCGCGCAACAGGCCGAAGCCGGCAACGCCTGAGGCGAAACCAGCGATGAAACGCCTCGTATCCCCGCTGCTGGCGCTGAGCCTGGGCCTGCTGTCCCACGGCGCCGCCGCACTTGAGTTTCGCTCGGTCAAGGAAACCGGCGTGGCGCTGTACGAGGCGCCGACGCTCACCTCGAAGAAGCTGTTCGTGGTGAGCCGCTATTACCCGGTGGAAGTGCTGAGCAGCCAGAAGGAATGGTCGCGCGTGCGCGACGCCACCGGCGGCATCGCCTGGATTCCGGCCGCCGCGCTGTCCAAGCAGCGCTGGCTGCTGATCACCGCCGACAAGGCGGAAGTGCGCGCCGCGCCGGCCAACGACGGCCCGCTGGCCTACACCGTGCCCAAGGACGGCGTGGTGGAGCTGCAAGAGCCGCCCAAGGGCGGTTGGGTCAAAGTCCGCCACCGCGACGGCAGCATCGGCTATGCTCGTATTACCGACCTCTGGGGCTTGTAAAGGCTACGCATGAAACTGGCCATCCTGGGCGCTGGCGCGTGGGGCACCGCCCTGGCCATCGCCTTCGCCCGTCACCATCAAGTCACGCTCTGGGCGCGCGACCCCAATCAGGTGGCAGAATTGGCCGCCAAGCGCGTCAACCAGCGCTATCTTCCCGATTGCCCGTTTCCGGATGCGCTCAAACTGTCCGCGGAACTGCCGCGCGCTATCCAGGACGCCGAACTCATTCTCATCGTCACGCCGATGGCCGGTTTGCGGCCCACGCTGCGGGCGTTGACCGCGCTGTCTTCGCACCTGCCGCCGCTGCTGTGGGCCTGCAAGGGCTTTGAGGCGGGCTCCAGCTTGCTGCCGCACCAAGTGGTGGCAGAGGAATTGCCGGCCAATCACCGCTGCGGCGTGCTGTCCGGCCCCAGCTTCGCCCGCGAAGTGGCGCAGGGCCTGCCGGCGGCGGCGGCCATCGCCTCCGACGACGAAGCCTTCGCCCGGCAAGTGGCGCGCGATCTGCACAGCCCGCTGCTGCGGCTCTACGCCAACGCCGACCTGGTGGGGGTGGAGGTGGGCGGCGCGGTCAAGAACGTGATGGCCATCGCCACCGGCGTGGCCGACGGCCTGGAGTACGGCATGAACGCCCGCGCCGCGCTGATCACTCGCGGCCTGGCCGAAATCACCCGCCTGGCCACCGCGCTGGGCGCCAGCCAGCACACTATGATGGGCCTGGCCGGCATGGGGGACTTGATCCTCACCTGCACCGGCGCGCTGTCGCGCAATCGCCAGGTGGGCTTGAAGCTGGCCGAAGGCAAGCCGCTGCAGCAGGCGCTGCAAGAGCTGGGCCATGTGGCCGAAGGCGTGGCCACCGCCCGCGAAGTGCTGACCATGGCGGAGAGGCTGGAAGTGGACATGCCCATCACCGCCGCGGTCTGCGGCCTGCTCTACCAGGGGCACGATCCGCAGCGGGTGGTGCAGGGCCTGTTGAGCCGCTCGCCCAAATCCGAGGATGGCGATTTGCTGCAGTAAAGCGTGCGCCGGCGTTGCCGGCTGAATAGGAAAACGGACCGCTGCCTTGAAGGGCCCGGTCCGTTTTCATTGCCAACAAGGCATGGCGGATGGTTTAACGCAGCCCTTCCAGCCCGTGCAACGCCGACTCCATCTGTTGCTGGAATGGCTTCAGCAAGAGGCGGATCTGCTTGCCGAGGAAGCTCTCCTCGTCATGCCGCAGCAGCAAGGGCTGCACACAACTCAAGGCCAGCTCGGCCTCGCGCAGCACCGTCAGGTGTTCGCACAGCGCCTGATCCAGTTGTTGTCGCGCCAGCGGCGCCTTCGCGTTCGTTTGCCGTGTCTGTATGGCGTGCAAGTCGAGCTGGTGTTGCAAGTCCTGCAAGGCCAGCTCCAATTGCCGTAGCGAGCGGCGGCCGGAAATAGGCATCTCCATCGCTATCTCCTTTCAATGCATGGCCAACAGCGTTTCCAGGCCGCGTTGCAGCTTTTGTTGAGCCGGCTCCAGCGCCATGTGCAGCACATCGCAGGGGCAGGGCTGCTGCTGTGCCTGGCGCAGCATGCGCGATAGCGCTTGCAGGCAGGAATGGGCGCTTTCCACGTCGAACAGCGCGGCGCGCAGATAGCGGTCGCGGGCGTGTAATTGCTGCTCCAGCCGTTTCAGCGTAGCCGGCGCCACATTGTTGAACGGGCGCAAGTTGGCAAAGATCACATCCAGCGGCAGAGGGGGAGAGAATAGCGCGCGATAGCGCTGGGGAGATTGATGCGTCATCGGAAGGCTCCTATGGCTGTGCCTGCCTTCGCTGCTACGCGGATTTGGCAGGCGGATGACGAGGGTAGCAGACCGGCCATAGCTCCGGCAGGCGCACGTATGCGCCTCCCCGCCAGCGCCTGCCTTTGATGAGGCGGGACTATGGCGAGGCTATGGCGTCATGAGCTGCTACACCCAAGCGCCGCGGAATGTCGCGGCACGCGGCGATTGTTGCCCACGGTGGCGAGCGGGTCAAGTTCAGCGGTTGGCGTATTCGTGGCTGGAGTAGGACGCAATGGAGAGACGCATGGCTAAGGAAGGGGGGCGTGTTGCTCAGGGTAGGGTAGCTTTGAACAGGCTCTGAGACGAATGTGAATTGTACCGCTGATATGGCATGAGTTTTTTCATTCCC
>NZ_JALCYU010000028.1:0-24171 GCF_023507765.1 Chromobacterium sp. IRSSSOUMB001 | reverse complement strand
GGTCGGCGCCGTTGCCGCCGTTCAGCGAGTCGTTGCCGATCCCGCCGCGCAGCGTGTCGTTGCCGTCTTCGCCGTACAGGCTATCGTTGCCCGCACCGCCTTCCAGCAGGTCGTTGCCGGCCCCGCCGTACAGCGTGTCGTTGCCGGAGCCGCCGAACAGGCTGTCATTGCCTTCATTGCCGAACAGCTGGTCATCGCCGGCCAGGCCGAAGATCACGTCATTGCCCTTGGCTCCCTTCAGCGTATCCGCGCCGTCGGTGCCGTTCAGGGTGACGGCGGCCAGGCTGATCAATTCCAGCAGGCTCCAGCTTCCGCCGTTGGCGAACACGATGCTGCCGGACCATGAGCTCTGCACCGACATGCCGGCCTGGATGGTGATGCTGTCCACGCCGTTGCTATGCCGCAGCACCACATCGTCGCCAATGCGCACCACGGTGATGTCGGTCACCGAAATCCCCACGCCGAAGCGGATCTCCTCGTAGCTGCTCCAAGCGATGTTGACGCCTTTTTCGCCATAGCGAATGGTGTCCTGGCCGTCGCCCAGATTGAAGATATAGACATTGCGTCCCGCGCCGCCTTCCAGCACATCGTTGCCGGCGCCGCCCTTCAGCGTGTCGTTGCCGCCGCGGCCAATCAGGGTGTCGTTGCCGGCGCCGCCGTCCAGCAGGCTGCCGCCCGCGCCGCCAATCAACACATCATTGCCGGCGGTGCCGATGTAGATGCCGCTGGCCCACTGATTGATCTGCACTGAGGTCCAGCTGCTGCCGTCGGCGAACACCACGCTGCCCACCCAGTTGTTCTGGCTGGTGAACCAGCCCTGGATCAGCACCGAATCCACGCCGTTGGCGTGTTGCAGCAACACATCGTCGCCCACGCGCACCACGGTGATGTCGGTCACCGAGATGCCGGCGCCGAAACGGATTTCGCTCTGGTGGCTGACGCTGACGTTCAGCGAGTTGTTGATCACCACATCGCGGCCGTCGCCCAGATTGAAGACGTAGATGTCTTGGCTGCCGCCGCCCTTGAGGGTGTCGTTGCCCTTGCCGCCTTCCAGGATGGACACGCCGCCGCCGGCGCTGATCAGCACGTCGTTGCCGGCGCCGCCCTTCAGGGTGTCGTTGCCGCCGCCGCCGATCAACACGTCGTCGCCGTCGCCGCCGTCCAGCAGGTCATGGCCCTTGCCGCCCTTGAGGACGTCGTTGCCGCTGGTGCCGATGAAAATGCCCGCCGCAAACTGGCTGATCTGCACGGAGGTCCAACTGCTGCCGTCGGCGAACACCACGCTGCCCACCTGGGACAGCTGGCTGCTGAACCAGCCCTGAATGCGCACCGAGTCGCTGCCGTTGACGTGCTGCAGCACGATGTCGTCGCCAACCCGCACCACGGTGATGTCGGTCACCGCAATGCCGACGCCGAAACGGATTTCACTGCTCATGCCCACCGACACGTTCAGCGAGTTGTTGATGACGACATCGCCGCCGTCGCCCAGATTGAACACATAGATGTTCTGATCCGCGCCGCCGCGCAGGGTGTCGTTGCCCTTGCCGCCGTCCAGGATCACCGTGCCGCTGCCGGTGGCGATCAGCACGTCGTTGCCGTTGCCGCCGCGCAAGGTGTCGTTGCCGCCGCCGCCAATCAGCGTATCGTCGCCGTCGCCGCCTTCCAGCAGATCGCTGCCGCTGCCGCCGTGGAAGGCGTCGTTGCCGCTGCCGCCCACATAGACGCCTTTGACGAACTGATTGATCTGCACTGAGGTCCAGCTGCCGCCGTCGGCGAACACCACGCTGCCCACTTGCATGCTCTGGCCGCTGAACCAGCCCTGGATGCGCACCGAATCGCTGCCGTTGACATGCTGCAGCAACACGTCGTCGCCGATGCGCACCACAGTGATGTCGGTCACCGAGATGCCGACGCCGAAGCGGATCTCGCTGCTCACGCCCACCGACACGTTCAACGAGTTGTTGATGATCACATCGTTGCCGTCGCCCAGATTGAACACATAGATATTGTGCTCGCTGCCGCCTTGCAGGGTGTCGTTGCCCTTGCCGCCTTCCAGGATCACGGTGCCGCTGCCGCTGCCGATCAGCACGTCGTTGCCGGCGCCGCCCTTCAGGGTGTCGTTGCCGCCGCCGCCGATCAGCGTGTCGTCGCCGTCGCCGCCGTCCAGCAGATCGCCGCCCTTGCCGCCGGTCAGCACATCCTTGCCGCTGGTGCCGCCCGCGGCCACCACCATGGTCAACAGTTCGGCCGCGCTCCATTTGGAACCGTCGGCGAACACCACCACGCCGGCCCAGCCGGTCTTGTCGACCAGGCCGTTCTTGACGCGGATGCTGTCCTGGCCGTTGACGTGTTGCAACAGCAGGTCGTTGCCGGCGCGCAGCACGCGGATGTCCTTGGCGCTGATGCCGGCCTTGAAGCGGATTTCGTCGTTGGCGCTCAAGGCGGCGATCTTGCCTACCTGGGAGCCGTAGTTGATCAGGTCGCGGCCGTCGCCCACGCCGAAAACGAAGGTCTCGCGGCCCTTGTTGCCGATCAGCATGTCGTCGCCGGCGCCGCCTTCCATCGTGGTGTGGCCGCTGACGCCGCCTTGCAGCTGGTCGTCGCCGGCGCCGCCGCGCAAGGTATCCTCGCCGCCGTTGCCTATCAGGGTGTCGTTGCCGGCGCCGCCGTCCAACAGGTCGGACTGGCCGGAGCCCAGCAGCAGATCGTCGTCATCGCCGCCGGTCTGCACTTCCAACAGTTTCTGCGCCAGTTCCGCGCCCAGCCAGACGCTGCCGTCGGCGAACACGATCTGGCCATGCCAGCCATGCTCAAGGCTGAAGCCCGCCTGAATGGTGATGGAGTCGCTGCCGTTAGCGTGAATCAGCACGATGTCGTCGTCCTGGCGCACCACCCGGATGTCGTCTACCGAAATGCCGACGCCGAACACGATGCGGTCCTGCAAGGTCACGCTGACGTCCACGCCGTGCGCGGCGATCACGTCCGCGCCGTCACCCAGGCCAAACTGATAAATCTCCGCGCCGGCGCCGCCCACCAGGGTGTCGTTGCCCGCGCCGCCGATCAGCACGCTAACGCCCGCGCCGCCGCTGATCAGCACATCGTTGCCCAGGCCGCCGATTAGGGTGTCGTTGCCGCCGCCGCCGATCAGCGAATCATTGCCGGCACCGCCGTCCAGCAGATCGCTGCCTTCCCAACCGATCAAGGTGTCGTTGCCGCTGCCGCCCAACTGGGTCAGCTTGATGTCGGCCTGGGTCCAGACCACGCCTTCGGCGAACACGATGCGTTCGATCCGGCTGTACGCGCTGGCGAAATAGCCTTCCACCACCAGGCGGTCGCTGCCGTTAACGTGGATCAGCACCAGGTTGTCGCCCTGGCGGCTGACGCTGACGTCCTTGACCAGGATGTCGGCGCCGAAACGGATTTCGTCTTTCACCGACACGTCCAGGCCGCCGGCGTCGCGGATCACGTCCACGCCGTCGCCCAGATTGAACAGGTAGACATCGGCGCCGGCGCCGCCGATCAACACGTCGTTGCCGCGGCCGCCGTGCAGCACATTGTTGCCGCTGCCGCCGTCCAGCGTGTCGTCGCCGTCGCCGCCCAGCAGGGTGTCGTTGCCGTCTTCGCCAAACAGCTTGTCGTTGCCGGCGCCGCCGTCCAGCAGATCGTCGCCGCCGCGGCCGTTCAGCACGTCATTGCCGCCCAGGCCGATCAGATGATCCTTGCCCAACCAGCCATTGAGGATTTCCTTGCGCTCGCTGCCGGTCTGCACGATCACGCGCTGCGCCAGATCGTTAATGCCCCATTCGCCGCCGTCGGCGAACACGATACGCTCGATCCAGAAGCTCTTGTCGGCGAACCAGCCCTTGATGGTGACCGCATCGTCGCCGTTGCGGTGCGACAACAGCAAATCGTCGCCCACATGCTCCAGCTGGATGTCTTCCGGGCGGATGCCCGGGCCGAAGCGCAGCTCGTCGCGATAGGCCGGATCCGTGTCCGCCGCGTCGCGCTTGTCCTGGGCGTTGTCGGTAATGGTGTCGAAACCATCGCCCAGATTGAACAGATAGATGTCCTTGTCCGCGCCGCCGATCAGGGTGTCGTTGCCCTCGCCGCCGGCCAGCACATTATTGCCGCTGCCGGCATTGAGCAAATCGTCGCCGGCGCCGCCTTCCAGCGTGTCGTTGCCTGCATACCCGTTGAGCACGTCGTCGCCGGCGCCGCCCTGCAGCAGATCATTGCCGTCATAGCCGTTCAAGGTGTCGTTGCCGGCGCCGCCCTTGAGCACATCGTCCTGCGGGCCGCCTTCCAGCACGCCGCCCAGGTCGCTGCCCGTTACGCTTGTCGTCATAACTTGTTTCCTTATCAATATTTGTTTGTGTCATCACGCACTACGATTTACTGCTTGCTACTACTCTTGCCGGTTCCGCCGCCGAAGCCGCCTTCACTCCGCCGGCAAGCCCAACAACCGTCGATAGCCCGCCAAGCCCGCTTCCACGCTGTAGCGCGCCGCCGTCTCCCGCGCCGCAAGCCGCAAGCCGCCGCCGTCCGTCTCCAAGGCCGCCCCCACCTTCTCCGCCAATGCCGCCGCGTCGAAGAAGTCGGTCAGTTCGCCGTTCTCCCCGTCCCGGATCACTTCCCGCACCGGCGCGGTGTCCGACGCCACGATGCGGCAGCCGCTCGCCATCGCTTCCAGCAGGCTCCACGACAGCACGAAGGGATAGGTCAGGTAGACGTGAACGGCGGAGACTTGCAGCACCTGGCGGTAGACGTCGTACGGCACCTTGCCCAGGAAGTGCACCCGTTCCGGGTCCACCGGCTTGTCCCGAAGCAGTTTTTCGCGCCAGTGGGCGGCGTCGCGCGGCGCGCTGCCGTAGCTGACGCCGTCGCCGCCGACGATGACGATCTGGCTGTCCGGCCGTTGCCGCAGCAGCGCCGGCAAGGCGCGCATCAAGGTGTGGAAGCCGCGGTAGGGTTCGAGGTTGCGCGCCACGTAGCTGACGATGGGCTGGCCGGCGCGCAGAACTCGGCCATTGGGCAGGGTCAGCGTCGCCGTCGGGTCCGGCCCCAGTTGGCCGCAGCGGATGCCTTCGTGCTGGATGCGCACGCTCGGCCGGTAGGCCGCCGGGTGCAGGCTGTGTTGCCAGTGGGTGGGGGTGACGCTGTGGTCGGCGTGTTCCAGGTTGAGCAGGTGCAGCGCGTTGCGCGCCCGCAGCCGCGCCGCGCCGTCCAGGCTCAGCGGGAATTCCGGGTCGAAGTCGGCGTCGGCACCACGGCCGTGGTAGTAGTATTCGCTGTAGTGGATCAGCCGCGCCGCCGGGAACAGGTCTTTGAGGAACAGGGTTTCGCCCCAGCCGGGGTGGGCTAGGATGGCGTCCGGCCGGTAGCCGCGCTGTTGCAGCGGCTGCAAGGCGCGCAGCACTGCCTGGCCGTGCAGCACCGCGTCTTCGTAGCTGTGCAGATAGGGGTGGGTATGCCGGTGCGGGCCGCGGTGCGGCCGGTAGCGCAGCAGTTTGATGCCGGCCAGGCCGGGCGCGCTGTCGCGCCCCACCGCCAGCAGTTCGATGTCCGGCCGCTGTTTCAGGTGTTCGGCAATGTGGCGCAGTTGGCCGGGGAAGTTTTGGTGGATCAGCAGCAGTTTCATCTCAGCGCTCGCGCAGGCCTTCGCCAACATGCTGTTGCAGCGGACTCAGGAAATAGTCGATCACCCGCCGCCGGCCGGTCTTGATTTCCGCGCTCACCGCCATGCCCGCGCTGAGCCGCACTCGCGCGCCGTCTATGTTCAGGTGGTCTTGCTTGAGCCGGATCCGCGCCAGGAACACCAGGCCCTTCTTCTCGTCTTGCATCGCGTCGTGGCTGACGCTGTCCACCACGCCGTCCAGGTAGCCGTAGCGGGTGTAGGGGAAGCTTTCCACTTTGACGGTGGCCGCCTGCCCCGGCCGCACGAAGCCGATGTCCTTGTTTTCGATCTGCGCTTCGATTTCCAGGGTTTCGTCTTGCGGCACCACCGCCAGCAGCGGCTGGGCTTCGGTGACCACGCCGCCCACGGTGTGGATGGCCAGTTGTTGCACGCTGCCGGCCACCGGCGCGGTGAGCCGGGTCAGCGCCTCGCGCTGGCCGGTTTTCTTTTGGTCTTCGCCGTATTGGCGCATTTGTTCGCGCGCTTCGCGCAGTTTGTCCATCGCTTCGCTGCGGAAGTTGGCTTGCAGCGCGCTCAGTTCTTGTTGCTGGCCGGCGATGGCGGCGTTGAGTTCTTGCAGCCGGCTTTGCTGGCTGGCCAGGTCGCCGGCCTGTTCGATGCGCGCTTGCTGTTTGTCGAGGTAGGCGTGTTTGGAGATGAAGTTCTTGGCCAGCAGGTCTTGGTAGTCGTGTTCGCGCGCTTCGGCGATGCGGGCGGTGGCTTGCAGTTTGCTCACTTGCTGGCGGGTGGTGGCGTGTTCGGCCTGGCGTTGGCGCAGGGTGGCGCCCAGCGCTTCGAGCTTGGCCTGGTAGCCGCGCCATTGGCCCAGCGCCAGGCTTTCTTCGGCCAGCCGCTGGCTGTCGGCGACGCCGGGGGTGGCCGGCAGTTGCGGCAGCCGGCCGCTGTCCAGCGCGTTCAGCAGCGCCTGGTAGCGTGCGGCGGCCAGTGCGGCGGCGGCGTGGGCGTCGTCGGCTTTTTGTTTGTCGGCGCTGGCGCCGGTGGCGTCCAGTTCGATCAGCACTTGCCCGGCCTTGACTTGCTGGCCGTCGCGCACGTGGATGGCTTTGACCACGCTGGGTTCCAGCGGCTGCAGGATCTTGGTGCGGCCGCCACTGACGGTCTTGCCGCCGGCGACGGCGACGATGTCGAGCTGGCCCAGCGCGGACCACAGCAGCGCGATGAGGAATAGCGCGCCGATCAGGCGCATGCTCCACATCGGCAGCGGGGACGGCGGGCTGTCGGTCAGTTCCAGGTGGGCGGGCAGGAAGGCCAGTTCGTCTTCGCGCCGCGGCTGCGGGTCCAGTTGGTGGCGGATGGCCCAGTGCGCGGCAAAGGCTTGCCGGTAGCGCCGTGCGAAGTCGCGCAGCGCTTGCAGTTGGTGCTTCATGATGCGGGTTTATCCTTGTTGCAGGCTGTGCAGGCGGGCGTAGTAGCCGTCGGGCTGGCGAAGCAGGTCTTCGTGGCGGCCGCTTTCGACGATGCGGCCTTGGTCCATGGCGATGATGCGGCTGGCGCCGCGCACGGTGCTGAGGCGGTGGGCGATGATGAGCACGGTGCGGCCCTGGCAGATGGCGCGCATGTTTTGCATGATCGCGCGTTCGGATTCGTAGTCCAGCGCGCTGGTGGCTTCGTCCAGGATCAGGATGCGCGGGTTGCTGATCAGCGCGCGGGCGATGGCGATGCGCTGGCGCTGGCCGCCGGACAGGCTGGCGCCGTGTTCGCCCACAATCGTGTCGTAGCCTTCGGCCTGTTCCATGATGAAGTCGTGGGCGCCGGCCAGTTTGGCGGCGTGGATCACGTGGTCCAGCGCCAGCCCGGGTTCGGCCAGCGCGATGTTGTCGCGGATGCTTTGGTTGAACAGCAGGTTCTCTTGCAGCACCACGCCGATCTGCCGCCGCAGCCAGGCCGGGTCCGCCAGCGCCAGGTCATTGCCGTCCACCAGCACGCGCCCGGATTCGGGCACGTACAGCCTTTGCACCAGTTTGGTCAGCGTGCTTTTGCCGGAGCCGGAGCGCCCGACGATGCCGATGACTTCGCCGGCCCGGATGTCCAGGCTCAGGCCGCGCAGGATTTCCGGGCCGTCCGGACGGTAGCGGAACACCACTTGGTCAAATTGGATACGGCCCTGGATCGCCGGCAGCGCCGCGCGGCTGGCCGGTAGTTCGCTGCGGGTATTCAGGATGTCGCCCAGCCGTTCCACCGAGATGCCAATCTGCTGGAAGTCCTGCCACAGCTGCGCCAGCCGCACCACCGGCGCGGCCACTTGGCCGGCCAGCATATTGAAGGCGATCAGTTGGCCGACGGACAGCTCGCCGGCGATCACCAGCCGCGCGCCCAGCCACAGGGTGGCGACAGTGACCAGTTTCTGGATCAGTTGCACGCCGTTCTGGCCGATATTGGCCAGCCGGGTGACGCGGAAGCCGGCGGCCACGTAGGCGGCCAGTTGGTTGTCCCAGCGCCGGGTCATGTGCGGTTCCACCGCCATCGCCTTGATGGTGCCGATGCCGCCCACCGCTTCCACCAGGAAGGATTGGTTGTCGGCGCCGCGCGCGAACTTCTCGTCCAGCCGTCGCCGCAGCAGCGGGGTCAGCCCCGCCGACCATAGCGCGTAGCACGGCAGCGACACCAGCACGATCAGGGTCAGCCAGCCGCTGTAGTACCACATCACCGCCAGGAATACGAAGGAGAACAGCAGGTCCAGCACCGTGGTCAGCGCCTGACCGGTCAGGAAGTTGCGGATATTGTCCAGCTCGCGCACCCGCGCCACGGTGTCCCCCACCCGCCGCGCTTCGTAGTAGGCCAGCGGCAGCGCCAGCAGGTGGCGGAACAGCCGCGCGCCCAGTTCCACGTCGATGCGGCTGGTGGTATGGGCGAACACGTGGCTGCGCAGCGCCGACAACGCCACATTGAACAGCGACAGGATCAACAGCCCCACCGCGATCACGTCCAGGGTGTTGAAGGCGCGGTTGACCAGCACCTTGTCCATCACCACCTGGAAGAACAGCGGCGTCACCAGCGCGAACAGCTGCAACACCAGCGACACCGCCAGCACTTCCAGCAAGAGCTTGCGGTATTTGACGATGGCCGGCACGAACCAGGTGAAGTCAAACTTGGCCAAGGCCCCCGCCGCCGACGCGCGCGAAGCCATCAGCAGCAGCCGGCCGGCGTAGCGCGCCGTCAGCTCCGCCTGGCTCAGCACTTGCGGCCGGCCGTGCTTGAGGTCGTGGATCAGCACTTTGTCGCCGTCGCAGCGGGCGATGATGAAGTGTTCGCCGTCCGGCCGCAGCGCCAGCGCCGGCAAGGCGGTCAGACTCAAGCGATCTGGGCTTTGTTTGACGATGCGGGCCTTAAGGTCCAGGCCTTTGGCGGCCAGCAGCAGGTCGGTTTCGCTGAAGGGTTCGGCCTGGCGGCCGTATTGGTGGGTGAGTTGCGCCGGGTCGGCGGCTACGCCGTGGAACTGGGCCAGCAAGACCAGGCCGAGCAAGCCCAAATCGCTGATGTTTGCGGAGGAGGCAGAACCGTCCGTATCCGTTTGAGCAAGCATAATGACCGATTGCATTTAATGATTTGGGGCACGATATGCCACACCATTACCCAATACAAGTAACACATTCACATTTTATTATGTGATTATTTAGCGCAATCAATAAGTGTTTGTTTGAAATAAAGCTTTTATTGCACCTGCAATGTTCTAAGTAAAACTACGCATTGACCGTGCCGCGCGCCAAATTGGGCGCCATTTGCCCTCATGCCGAATGTCATGCGAGCAAGGATTCCCCAAGCCGTCTAGATTGGTACAATAAGCGGCCCGTGACGCCCGCCCGCGACGGTCGTCCGCCTGATCACAAGCCCAGCGCCTGATTACTATCGCAAACAGGCCCCCAGAACACCCAGCATAGGCAGCAGATGACCAGTCCGAACCAGGCCGCCAATCCGGCGCCGACAGCCGAAGAACCGGTGCTCCGCGCCCCGGAAAACGAAAACACCCTGGCCACGCTGGCCATTCCGCTGGGCGAGACCATTCTGACGCTGACCGCCAACGGCACGCCCATTTACGGCATCTTGCAACGCAGCCGGGCGATGACCGAGCAATCCGACTTCTTCCGCTTGCAGTTCCGCGGCTACGCCCGCGCCGATGGCCACCGCTGGCAGCTGTTCGAGGGCGAGGACAGCCATTTCCAGGCGGCCCACAACTGCGCCTGGGTGCGGGTGGACCGGCCCAGCCGCACCGTCACCTTCGGCCCCAAAAGCGGGGTGATGGCCAGCCCCGGCTTTGTCGGCACCGGTTTGGACGCTTTCCTGTTCGCCAGCGTTATCGCCTGGGCCAAGGGCATTTGCCCGGATCACGCCATCAGCCCCGGCATGATCGCCATGAGCCAGACCTCGTCGGAAGAAGAGCGGCTGCAACGCAACGCCTTTTACGCCAGCCAGGGCTTTGAATTTGAATGGCAGGACGCCAACCAGCGTTCCGCGCTCTACTTCAAGGACAAGGTCAACAAGCTGCTGGGGGTATGGAATAAGGAACTGATCACCGAGGTGGGCGGCGAGGCGATGCTGCAATCGCTGGCGCGGCAGGACGAAACCCGCGCCGAGCTGGAACAGCGGCTGGAAAAGCTGGAAAGCGTGCATGACAACCTGAAGCGGGCGCTGCAAAAAGAACGCACCACCGCCCAGATCCTGACCGGGGTGCTGATCCTGTTCGCGATCTGCGGACTGTGGGCAGTGATCTAGCGCCACCCTGCCTTGACCCTCCCCTCCCCGTCGGCGACAATCCGCGGGCGCCGTTCTCATTAACGGCGCCGGGATTGGCGTCCCGTCCGCTTAAACCAACGGGCCTACGCAGCATGCTGCGCGGGCTGTTTTACCATGGCTGTGCCACTTGGCAGGCGCATGGTGGGAGAGTGCCATGCACTCACTGGTTTGGTTTAAGCCCGGTACGCCAATCCTGCCACGCGCCGGCCCAATACCTCGCTTTTCAGGCAGGCGGTTTATCTTGTGTCACCGCAGGAGAAACAGCATGTCCCCTATCCTACCCCGTCGCCGCCGCTACAAGCTGGCCGCCATCGAACAGCAGGAAAGCCTGCTCCCCTTTGTCCGCTACATCCCGGAGCGCCACTATCCACATTACTGGCAGATGCCGGAAGCCGACGATGACTTCGACGCCATGTGCGCCTATGACCGCGAATGCGCGGCCCATTTGCTGCAATGGCTGAAGGACAACCGCACCTACGTGCGGCCTGCTGAGCCGGGTAGCGCGCGACATCGACTTTGATGACCGCGAGCAGCGCGGCTATTGGATAGGCTTTTTCAATTATCTGGAGCAAATACTGTTCCTGGGCGCACAGCAGGTAAAGGTTTACCGCCACGTGGACAGCCAGCATCAGATGCATGCCGGCAAGACCATGCGCCGGCAGTTGGAGGAGCGCTTCGGCCGCATCGGCCGCTAAAACAAGGGGCGGCGGCCATTGCTGACCACCGTCCTACGCGTCACAGAGCGGAGCCTTGCGGGGCTTCGCCTCGCCTCCCGGCGAAGCTCAGGTCTGCGGCGCGCCGCCCAACACCTTGTAAACATCCGCCAGGTTTTTCAATTGCTCCTGACGCAGCCGGATCAGCGCGGACTCGCTGCCGCGCCGCGCCTTGGCCGCGTCCAGCCAGGTTTGCACGTCAACTGCCCCGGCGCGGTAGCGGCTTTCCGCCAGTTGTTCACTGCGCCGGTTCAAGGCCAGCGCGTCGGCTTGCAAGCGAGCGGAGCCTTGCAGCCGCTGACGCGTGCTCAGCGCGTTGTCCACCTCCTGATAAGCGCCGTACAAGGTCTTGCGGAAACTGACGGTTTCCAGCTCGTAATCGGCCTGGCTGCTCTTCAGTTGCAGGCCTAGCTTGCGCCACTCCAGGAAGGGCAAGGACAGGGAAGCGCCCAGCGCCAGCAGCGGGTTTTGCACCAGGCTGCTCAGCGCGCCGCTGCTGGAACCCAGCGAACCAGTCAGCTTCAGCGCCGGGAAGAAGGCGGCGCGCTCCTGATCCACCTTGGCCAGCTTGCCGCGCAAGCGCGCCTCCGCCGCCATCAGGTCCGGTCGGCGTTCCAGCAGGCGGCTGGGCAGGCCGGCGTCTATCGCCGGCAAAGCCGGCTCCAGCGGCAGCGCGGCGATAGGCGGCAGCGCCGCGCCGGACGGGTGGTCCAGCAACAGCGCCAAAGCGTTTTCCTTTTGCCCGCGCTCGTCGGCCAGCCCCAATAAGTCCGCCTGTTGACTCAGCACCGCGCTGCGCGCCTGGGTGACGTCCTGTTCGCTCGTCGCGCCGGCGCGCCATTTGGCTTCCGCCAGCGCCTGGATGCGGCGCAGGTCCGCCAGATCCGCCTGCCCCAGCGTCTGCCGCGCCTTCAGCGCGGCGATGTCCCAGTACAGGCCGGCGGCGGCGCTGTCCGACAACAGGCGGGCGGCGGCTTCGTCATAGGCGCTGGCGCGGAACTCCTGATCCGCCGCGCGCAAGCGCGCGTCCACCCGCCCCCATAGGTCCAGCTCGTAACTGGTGTTCAAGCTGCCGCCGCTGCTGCGGCTCCAGGCCGAAGACTCTCCCAGCGTGCGCTTGGTCCCCGCATTGACGTCGCCGCTCAAGGAGGGCAAGGCGTCGCTGCGCTCCAAACCTGCCGCGAGCTGGGCCTTGCGCAGCTTGAGCAGGGCGATGCTCAGATCCGGGTTGCGGCTGCGCGCCTGCTCCAGCACCGCCAGCAAGCCGGCGTCGTCGAAGCCTTGCCACCAGCGCTCGCGGCTCATGTCCGCCTGGGCTTGGGACGGGGCGCCGCGCCATTGCGCCGGCGCTTCCAGCGCCTGGCGCTGATACGGCGTGCTCTGGCAGCCGGCCAGCAAGAGGGCCAGGCCCAAAACAGTGAGATTGGATTTCCAAAGCGTCAAACACTTACTCCCGCGCCAAGGCGTCAATCGGATTCAAACGCGCCGCGCTGCGCGCCGGCAGATAGCCGAACACCACGCCGATGGCGGTGGAACACGCCACCGCCAGGATGATGGCCTTCAGCGACAGGGCCATTTTCCACTTGCTGACCAAGAGCGCGAACACAAAGCTGATGCCGTAGGACAGGCCGATGCCTATGGCCCCGCCCACCAGGCAGACCAGCACCGCCTCGGTCAGGAATTGCTGCAACACGTCGGACTGACGCGCGCCCACCGCCATGCGGATGCCGATTTCGCGGGTACGCTCGGTCACCGACACCAGCATGATGTTCATCACGCCAATGCCGCCCACCACCAGTGAAATCACCGCGATCAAGGTCAGCAGCAGAGCGAGCGTGCGACTGGTGTTTTCCACCGTTTTCAGCACCTCGTCCATGTTGTAGGTAAAGAAGTCCTTGCTGCCGTGGCGCAGAGTCAGCAGATGGCTGAGCGCCTTCTCCGCCAGCGCGGTGGGCTGGCCTTCCTTGATGCGCACCACCATGTAGTCGAAATAGGCTTGCCCAAACAATCGGCTGCCGGCAGTGCTGTAGGGCATCCACATTTGCAGCGATTTGCCGCCGTAACCGTTTTCCTTGGTTTCCACCACGCCGATGACGGTGGCGGGCACGCTGCCCACCAGCACCACCTGGCCGATGGCTTCCGCGTCGGCGAACAGCTTACGGCGAGTGTTGTTGTCTATCACCACCACTTGGCGCTGCATGCGCACGTCGTCGCGGCTGAAGCCAAGGCCGGCGGCCATTTTCATGCCGCGCACACGGAAGAACGCGCTGTCCACGCCGGACACCGAGGCGTTGACGTCCACATTGCGGTAACGGATGCGCAGGCTGTTGGTGGTGACCGGCGACACGCTGTCAACATAGGGTTCCTCGCTCAGCGCGGCCAGATCGCCGGGCAGGAAGGTACGCACGCCGTCGGCCTTGTCGTCGCCCCAGTCCTTGCCGCGGTACACGGTGATGGTGTTGGTGCCGATGGAGCGGATGTCGTTCAGCACGTAATTGCGCGCGCCCTCGCCCACCGCGATGATGGATACCACCGAGGTGATGCCGATGATGATGCCCAGCATGGTGAGCACGGTGCGCAAGCGGTTGGCCAGCATGGCAAGCATGGCCATCTTGAAGGCTTCGCTCATGCGCTCGCGCCAGGCTGGCCCGGGCTTGGGCCGCCGCGGCTCGCGCTCGTCCGCCGCAGGGCGCGGCGCGTCGGCTGCGCTGTCGCGCAGGATCTCGCCGTCGCGGATTTCGATGATGCGCTCGGTCTGCGCGGCGATGGACGGATCGTGGGTGACGATGATGATGGTATGGCCGGCGGCGTGCAGCTCCTTGAGGATGTTCATCACTTCCTCGCCGCTATGGCTGTCCAGCGCGCCGGTGGGTTCGTCGGCCAGGATGATGTCGCCACCGTTCATCAACGCCCGCGCGATGGACACCCGCTGCTGCTGGCCGCCGGACAGCTGGCCCGGGCGGTAGTCTTCCTTGCCGGCCAGGCCCAGCCGCTCCAGCAACTGGCGCGCGCGCTCGCGCCGCGCTTCCTGGCTCATGCCGGCGTACACCGCCGGCATCGCCACATTGTCGATGGCGCTCAAATGCGGCAACAGGTGGTAGCGCTGGAAGATGAAGCCGAAGTGCTCGCGCCGCAGCGTGGCCAGCTGGTCCTTGTCCAGCGCGCCCACGTCGCGCCCGCCCACCTGGTAGCGACCGGCCGACGGCTGGTCCAGGCAGCCCAGGATGTTCATCAGCGTGGACTTGCCGGAACCGGAGGCGCCGATGATGGCCACCATCTCGCCGGCGCGGATATCCAGGCTGACCTCCTTGAGCACCGCCACCTCTTCATCCCCGGACGGAAACCGGCGCCACACTCCAGACAGCGTTAGGCTGGCTCCGCTCATGCGCTCACCATCACGCCGCCGCTGGGTTCTTCTTCCTTGCCGCCAGCTTCGCTGGTCACCACTTTCTCGCCGGCTTTCAAGCCGTCCAGGACCTGCACTCGGGTGGTGGTCTTCAGGCCGATGCGCACCTGCCGCTCATGCAGCTGGCCGTCCTTGCCCTGCACCTTGACGCTGTAACGACCATCCTTGCCGGCCGCGCCCAAAGCACTCAGCGGAATGCTCAAGGCCTGCTTGGATTCCGCCAGCACGATGCTGATCTGCGCGGTCATGTCCACGCGCAGCTTGCCGTCAACGTTCTTCACGTCGAACAAGGCCTTGTAGAAGTTGGCGTTGTTGATTTTTTCCGGCGTGGGGAGAATCGCGCGCAGCTTGCCGCGGATAGGCCGATCCGGTGCGCCCAG
Source organism: Chromobacterium sp. IRSSSOUMB001 (assembly GCF_023507765.1). Classification (NCBI taxonomy): domain Bacteria; kingdom Pseudomonadati; phylum Pseudomonadota; class Betaproteobacteria; order Neisseriales; family Chromobacteriaceae; genus Chromobacterium; species Chromobacterium sp. IRSSSOUMB001. The sequence goes on along the minus strand of NZ_JALCYU010000028.1, from coordinate 9,246 downwards.
CACGGTGAAATACACCGGTAGCCCGGCCTTGACGCGGATCACGTCGGCCTCGGCCACCTGGGCATGCACCGTCATCGTGCTCAAGTCCGCCAGTTTCAGGATCACCGGCACCGTCTGGCTGGCGATCACGGTCTGGCCCTGCTGGGTAACGATTTCGATCACCTCGCCGTCCATAGGCGCGGTAATGCGTGTATAGCCCAGCGTGGTGCGATTCTTGTCGATCTGGAAGCGGTTCTGGCGAATCTGCGCCTGCAGGTCGTCCAGTTCCGCCATCTGGGTCTGGTAGGCGGTTTCCGCCGTCAGCAGGTCTTTTTGCGAGGTAGAGCCTTCGCCCATCATCTGCTTCTGGCGCGCCAGTTCACGCTCGGCCTGGCGCAGCGTGGCCTGCTTACTGCGCAGCTGGGCTACGCGAGACTCCAATTGAGCCTCGGAAGCCTTCAGGTCGTTGAGGCTGTTCTCTGGGTCGATCTCGGCCAACAGTTCGCCCTTGCTGACGTGGTCGCCCGCCGCCACGTTCAGCGTTTTCAGCTGCCCGCTGGCCTGGGCGCCCACATCCACCTGTCGCAGCGGTTTCAACACACCACTGGCCAGCACCACGTCTTCCAGGTCGGCGCGGGTGACTTCCGCGGTCAGCACCTGAGGCGCCGGCTTGGGCGCCAGCCACAGCCAAAGCCCCCAGCCGGCCAGCGCCAAAACCGCGGCCAGCGCGATGCCGTTGCGCCATGGCCTCCGGCCTAGGCCGATGCGGCCTCGACCTCGCAACGATCCAATCAAATACAGAGGCAACAACAACTTACGAATCCAACGCTTCCAAAGTGTCATGTGGTTAGGAGCCGAACCGGAAAGGAGGAAAACATTTTAGGACCGCGGACGATGGGCTTTGGTTGCACCCCGCGGCGATAATACGCAATTGGCATTGTTGCGTGTTCGCGCTTGCCTAAGCGCTACAAGGGCGGCGTCAGCCCGCGCGCCAAATAGCTTTCCCGCAGATGACCGCGCAAACACTCCGGGCACAGACAGTCGCCGTGACCGTAAGGCAGCGGCAGCACCTGCGGCAGATCCGCGCACCAGCAAGCGCCGTTGGCGCCGCCTTCTCCGCAGCGAAACGCCGCGCCGCAACGCTCGCAGCGTTTGTCCTTTACCTTGGGCCGCAAGGCGATCAGCCGCTGCCACACCGCGCGCTTTTGCTCGTCGTCAAAGCCGGACCAACCGGCGATTTCATCCAAGGTGCGCTGGCAACCCAGGCAATAGGCGCCGCCCTCGTCTAGGCGGCAAAGGCCGACACAGGGCGAGGCGGGAGCTGGATACCCCTTCGTCATCAAAAATCCATATTATGTCGCGAAATCAGTTCGCCATTTTAGCGCAAAGCCGCCGCCGGCACGCCGCCGGGGTTGACGCTAATCCGTTTATGCACCAAAAATGGGCCACCGCCTTATTCCTGAGGCGAATATCCAAATAGACAAAGCTAAATAGACAAAGAGAAATCAGGAGAAACTCATGAAAACGCATCTTAGCCTCATCGCCTGCGCCGCGCTGGCCCTGACCGCCTGCGGCAAATCCGAACAAAGCGCCGGCAGCGCGCCGGCCGAGGCCGGCTCCGTCGTGGTTAAAATCGGCTCCGCCAACCCGCTGACCGGGCCTTTCGCCCACTGGGGCCGCGACGCGGACAACGGCGTCAAGCTGGCGGTGGCGGAAGCCAATGCCGAAAAGCTGACTCTGGACGGCAAGCCGGTCACTTTCGAAGTGGTGTCCGAGGATGACCAGGCTGACCCTAAAACCGCCGCCCAGGTGGCGCAACGCCTGGTGGACGGCAAGGTGGCGGGCATCATCGGCCACCTCACCTCCGGCGCCGCCATTCCCGCTTCGCGCATTTACTCCCAGGCCGGCATTCCGATGATCGCCGCCTCGGTTACCAGCCCCAGCTTCACCCAGCAGGGCTTCAAGAACACCTTCCGCATCATCGCCAACGACCGCCAGCAGGGCGAAGCGCTGGCCAAGTACGCGATCGAGACGCTGAAAGCCGGCCGCATTGCCATCGTCGACGACCGCACCACTTACGGCCAGGGCTTGGCCGACGATTTCGCCAAGGCGGTGGAAGCGGCCGGCGGCAAGGTGGTCAAGCGCGAGTTCACCAGCAACAGCGCCACCGACTTCATGGCAATCCTCACCTCGATCAAAGGACAGAAGCCGGACCTTCTGTTCTACGGCGGTATGGACGCGCAGGCCGCGCCCATGGTCAAGCAGATGAACAAGCTGGGTCTGAAAGCCGCCTTCATGGGCGCGGACGGCATTAATACGCCGGAGTTTTCCAAGTTGGGCGGCGACAGCGCGGAAAGCAGCTACGCCTCCAGCGCCGGTGCGCAAAAAGACAAGATGCCGGGCTTCGCCGACTTCAACGGCAAGTACAAACAGCAATTCAACGCCGACATCCAGGCCTACGCGCCCTATACCTACGACGCCGCGCGGGTGATGATCGCCGCGATGAAGCGCGCCGGCTCAGCCGATCCAGCCAAGTACCTGGGCGAACTCCCCAAAACCGACTTCAAGGGCGTAACCGGCGAGATCCGTTTCGACGACAAGGGCGACATTCAGCACGGCACCGTGTCGCTGTATCAATTACGCAAAGGGCAGTGGGTTGGCCTGTAAGCCTTGCACGGCTTAAACCGCGCCCCGCTCCGCACCCCGGCCCTGGCCGGGGTTTTTCTTGATCTCTTGCGATTTTTCTGACAGCGCAAAAAAAACCTAGCGCCATATTAAATAAATAGCTATAACTATTTCTTCACAAACTAACATAAGGAGAGGATATGGGCCTGCTTATTTCCCTGATAGCCGGCGGTCTGATCGGCTGGCTCGCCGGCAAGGTCATGGGTGTCAGCGAAGGCGTCATCGCCAATATCGTCATCGGCATCATCGGTTCAGCGCTTGGCCATTGGCTGTTCGGCCGGTTACTGGGCATCGCCTCCGCTTCTGCGGCCGGCTCCTTCTCGCTGCCCGGTCTGGCCTTCGGTATTGCCGGCGCCGCCATCCTTATTTTTTTGCTGAAGAAGATCGGCCTCTTGCGTTGAACGGACAAAGAAAAAGGCGACGCTGAAAGCGTCGCCTTGTTGCTTAGTGCCTCACTGGCTTATTTGGCCGCGGAAGCGTCCTTGGAAGCAGCGCCCCCTCCCACGGTTTCCAGCACTTTCCACTCGCCATTCACCACCTTGTAGACGGTGATGCCGCCGTCTTTCAGGTCGCCCTTGGCATCGTAGGTCCAGCTGCTGGAGGTCACGCCGGAATGCGCGATCTTGGCCAGCACCGGCAGATAGACTTTGGGATCGGTGGAATTGGCGTCTTTCATTGCCTGGATCAAGGCGCGAGTGGCGTCGTAACCATACGGCGAGTAAGTGGCCACGTCCATCTTGAAACGCGCCTTGTAGCGGCTTTCGTAGTCCTTGCCCTTGGGCATCTGGTCCAGCGGCAGGCCCGCCAGCGAAGCGATGGTGCCGTCGGCTTCCTTGCCAGCCAGTTGCAGGAAGGTCGGAGTCTTGGTCATTTCGCCGGAGATCAGCGGCACGGTCAGGCCCAAGCGCTTCATCTGCTTGGCCATCGGCGCGGATTGCGCGTCGGCGCCGCCGTAGAACACCACGTCCGGCGCGGCGGCCTTGATCGAGGTCAGGATGGCGGCGAAGTCGGTGGCTTTGTCATTGGTGAATTCGCGCTTGACCACATTGCCGCCGGCGGCCTTGGCGGCTTTCTCGAACTCGTCGGCCAGACCCTGGCCGTAAGCGGTGCGGTCGTCGACGATCACCACTTTCTTGGCGCCCAGCTTTTCCACCACGAACTTACCCATCACCGAGCCTTGCTGAGTGTCGGAAGTCATCGAGCGGAAGGTATTCTTGAAGCCCTGCGCGGTAAAGGCCGGCGAAGTGGCCATCGCGATCATCGGAATGCCGGCGTCTGAGTAAATCTTGGAAGCCGGGATGGACGTGCCGGAGTTGAAGTGGCCGATGATGCCGTTCACTTTCTCGTCTACGAACTTCTGCGCCAGTTGGGTGGCGGTTTTGGGATCGGCCTGGTCGTCCTGGGCTTCCAGTTCAAAGCTCACCGGCTTGCCGCCGATGGTGGGCTTCTCGGCGTTGGCGTCTTCAATCGCCAAAGTCACGCCGTTTTTGTATTCTTCGCCGTAGTGCGCTTGCGGGCCAGTCAGCGGCGCCGCGAAGCCGATCTTGACCACGCCGCCGGCGGCGGCTTCGGCCCCGGCGGAGGCTCCGGCTCCCGCCGCGCCCTCTTCTTTCTTGCCACATGCGGACAAGGCGACAGCAGCGGCTACGGCCAGGGAAAGAGTTGTCAGTTTGTTTGCTTGCATCATGTTTCCTCTATTTCTCCAGAGATCCCCATCCATCAATCGTCAGGAATGGGAGTTTGCGGAACCTGTGTAATGTTGTTATGTACATCCCGCCCTATCCGCATAGGAAGGCGAGAGCGGCGGCTGGCGGCATTATTTCAAGGCCGCCAGCTTGTGGCAAGTGGCTTCTTGGACAAACCTCCTGCCGCCCCATGCGCGCCGACGCATGGAAAAATTCGTTTAACACGTGGTTTTGCAAGGCGGGGGGACCGTCGCCGCCGGGATCCGCCTTGCCTTTAGAGCCGCTAACAAAAGCTCGCAGAGAACCTGGGCCAAGGCGCACCGGCGCAGGCAGTACAAGTGGTACGACAAGGCGGCGCGACGCAGGATCAGGGGTTTGGTTAGCGGGTCTTAGTCTCCGATGCTCATCAGGCTGGCGTTGCCGCCCGCCGCGGTAGTATTCACGCTAACCGCGCGCTCGACCACCAGACGGTGCAGATTGTAATGGCCTCGCGCATCGGCGCGCAGCAGCGGCACCAAAGCCCCGTCGCGCTCCGCCAACACACGCTGAGCGGCTTCGGCCTCGGCTTCGGAACCGGAGAACAGCACCGCGCCGACATCAGCCGCCAGCAACACATCGGCGTCCAGCTCCACCAGAGCGCCCAGCTTGGCGGCCAGCCCTCGGCCGGCCTCATTGGTCGGCAGCACCGCGCGGTTGCCGGTGGCGAAGGCCGCCGCCAGTTGTTCCGCCAGCGCCTGTACGGTGGCGGCTTGGCAACCCACCTTCCCGCGAGGCGCGAATTGCAGCGCGTTCCGCTCGCCGGTGGGGCCCGGCAGATTTACCAGGCAGGTCAGCGCACTGTCCTTCCGCGCCGCAGCGATGGCGGACTCCAAGGCTAAGCCCAGGCTGCCGGCAGCAGCTGCTAGCGCGTCCAGCGCCGGCAAGGACAGCGGCAGGGTTGCCGCCGCCAGTTTCGGCTCCCAAGCCGCGCGGCTCAATCGATACAAATAGAACGGGCCGCCGGCCTTGGGGCCGGTGCCGGACTTGCCTTCGCCGCCAAAGGGCTGAACCCCCACCACCGCGCCGACGATGTTGCGGTTGACGTAGACGTTGCCGACCTTGATCTTGCTGACGATGTTGTCGATGGTCTCGTCGATGCGACTATGGATGCCGTGCGTCAGGCCGTAACCGGTGGCATTGATCTCTGCCACCACTTTGTCCAGCTCATTGGCCTCGAAGCGCAACACATGCAATACCGGGCCGAACACTTCCCGCTTCAGTTGCTTGAGATCGGCGATTTCAAACAGGGTGGGCGCCACGAAAGTGCCGTTGGCACAGCTGTCGTCCAGCTTGATCTGGTGAGTGGCGCGGGCGCGGGCCTTCATTTTTTCGATATGAGCCAATAGGCCAGCCTGAGCCTCGGCGTCGATCACCGGGCCGACATCGACATCCAGCTTGGCCGGGTTGCCCACTTTCAACTCATCCATCGCGCCCTTGATCATGGCGATGACTTTGTCGGCGATGTCGTTCTGCAGATAGAGCACGCGCAACGCCGAGCAGCGCTGGCCGGCAGAGTCGAAAGCGGAGCTAAGCACATCGGTGACCACCTGCTCCGGCAACGCCGAGCTATCCACGATCATCGCGTTCTGGCCACCTGTTTCGGCTACCAGAACCGGATCGCCGCCGCGCTTGGCCAGCGTGCGGTTGATGATCTGCGCCACTTCGGTGGAACCGGTAAAGATCACCCCCTGGACGCGCGGATCAGCGGTCAGCGCCGCGCCCACCACTTCACCGCGGCCCGGCAACAATTGCAGCGCCGCGCGCGGCACGCCGGCTTCGTGCAACAAGCGCACAGCATGCGCGGCGATCAGGCTGGTCTGCTCCGCCGGCTTGGCCAGCACTGCGTTGCCGGCCGCCAGCGAGGCCACCACCTCGCCGATGAAGATGGCCAGCGGGAAGTTCCACGGGCTGATGCACACCACCGGGCCCAGCGGACGGTGGCTGGCGTTGTCGAATTCGTCTTCGATCTGCGCCGCGTAGTAACGGCAGAAGTCCACAGCCTCGCGCACCTCGGCAATCGCGTTGGCCAGCGTCTTGCCTGCCTCACGAACCGCCAGGCCCATCAAAGCCGGCATCTGGTCTTCCATCAGGTCGGCCATCCGTTTCAGGCAGGCGGCGCGCTCGGCCACCGGCGTGGCGGCCCAATCGGTAGCACCCTGCTGTGCCAGGTTCAGCGCGCGCTCCACGTCCGCCGCGCTTGCCTCGATCACGCGGCCAACCAGATCGTCGTGGTCGGCCGGATTGCGCACCGGCTGCACTTCGCCGTCGGTGACGTCGCCGTCGCCCAGCATCGGGAAGGCGCCCCACTGCTGCTTCTCGGACGCTTGCAGGCCCAGTTGCAAGGTGGCCAGCACGTGCTCGCTGGACAAATCCAGGCCCTTGGAGTTTTTGCGTTGCAGCCCATACAACTCCAACGGCGCCGGAATTTTCTTGTGCGGCTGGCCGCCGTGACGCGCGGCCTCGGCCACAGGGTCCGCCACCAGTTCGTCTATGGATACCGCCTCGTCCACGATGCGGTTGACGAAGGAACTGTTGGCGCCGTTTTCCAGCAGACGGCGCACCAGGTAGGCCAGCAGGGTTTCATGCGAACCCACCGGCGCGTAGATGCGGCAGGCCTTGCCCAGCTTGTCCTTGCCCACCACTTGGTCGTACAGGGTTTCACCCATGCCGTGCAAGCACTGGAATTCGTAATCCTTGCCGGATGCCAGGTTAAACACCGCGGCCAGGCTATAAGCGTTGTGCGTGGCGAACTGCGGATAGATCGCATCCTGCGCAGACAACAGCTTCTTGGCGCATGCGAGGTAGGCCACGTCGGTGTAGACCTTGCGGGTATAGACCGGGTAGCCCGGCAAGCCGTCCACCTGAGCGCGTTTGATCTCCGCGTCCCAGTAAGCGCCTTTAACCAGACGCACCATGAAACGGTGATTGGTGCGACGCGCCAGATCGATCAGGAAATCGATCACATAGGGACAGCGCTTCTGATAGGCCTGCACTACAATGCCGATGCCCTCAAAGCCGTCCAGATCCGGATCGTTGGCCAACGCCTCCACCAGATCCATGGAGATTTCCAGACGGTCGGCTTCTTCTGCATCGATGTTCAAACCGATATCGTACTGCTTGGCCAACAGGAACAAGCCCTTCAGACGCGGCAGCAACTCGGCCATCATCCGTTCGTGCTTGATGCGGCTGTAGCGCGGGTGGATAGCGGACAGCTTCACCGAAATGCCGGGGCCGTCGTAAATCCCGCGGCCGGCTGAGGCCTTGCCGATGGCGTGAATGGCGGTCACATAGTCTTGCAGATAGCGCTGCGCGTCGGCCTCGGTCATCGCCGCCTCGCCCAGCATGTCGTAACTGAAGCGATAGCCGCGCGCCTCTCGCTCGCTGCCGTTGGCCAGCGCCTCCTCTATGGTTTCGCCAGTCACGAACTGCTTGCCCAGCATACGCATCGCCATATCCACGCCTTTGCGGATCAGCGGCTCGCCGCCTTTGGCGATCAAGCGGGTCATCGCCGCCGACAAACCATTCGCGCTGTGCGAAGCCACCAGCTTGCCGGTCACCAGCAAACCCCAAGCCGCCGCATTGACGAACAAGGAGGCGCTATTGCCCAAGTGGGCTTTCCAATCGCCACGCGAAATCTTGTCGCGGATCAGCTTGTCCGCTGTCTCGCGATCAGGGATGCGCAGTAGCGCTTCAGCCAGACACATCAGGGCAATGCCTTCGGCGCTATCCAAAGAAAACTCATGCATCAAGGCATCCACTCCGCTGGACTTGGTGCGCTCGCGGCGCACCTCCGCCACTAGACGTCGCGCCAGATCCTGAACCGCCTTGACTTCGCCGTCGCTCATCGCCGCCTGCGGCAACAGCGCCTGCACGCACTCGCGCTCGTCGCGGCGATAGGCAGAAGTAATGGCATCCCGCAGCGCCGACTGGCTATGGGCAAATGCGTCGAATTGCATGAATCATCTCCGTGTAGTTTGCAGCACCGGGCTATCTCTTTTCATTAGTGCCCGGAAAATTTGTCTATTGTATACAAATACAAATAGATTGCTGGACAATATGAAGGAAACTTTTCAGCCCACAATCTCATCACAAACAAATTCAACTCGAACAAGTAGTTAGCCCCCTAGACCTCGCCATTGCTACCATCGCACTGTTGCATGCCAACAACTTAGAATCGGCGCCAAGCGCCCATATCGCACATGCCAAGGCCGTAGCAACGTGCCACAATGCCGCCCTAACCCTCTTCATCATAGGCAAACCATCATGCAAACCGTATTGATCACTTTGAACGCCAGCCCCTATGGCGACGAACGCGCACTCTCCGCACTGCGTCTGACGCTTACGCTGGCGCAGCAAGCCGAGCGCTGCCGGGTGCGGTTATTCCTGCTGTCCGACGCCGTAGTCACCGCATTGAAAAATCAGAAAACCGCCCAAGCGCCCACCCTGGGAGAAATGTTGACCGAAGCAATGGAACTGGGCGCGGAGGCACGCGTCTGCCGCACTTGCGCCGACGCGCGGGGGATTCATGAGGATTTGCTGCTGGCGGGCGTCAAGATCGGCACCATGCCGGAGTTGGCGGAGTGGACACTCTCCGCGGATAAGACACTCAGCTTCTAAACCCCTGCCGCAATGCAAATGCAAAAAGCCCAGACCGATTGGTCTGGGCTTTTACATGGGGCGCCTGGCAATGTCCTACTTTCACATGGCGAATGCCACACTATCATCGGCGCTAAGGCGTTTCACGGTCCTGTTCGGGATGGGAAGGCGTGGGACCGCCCCGCTAGTGTCGCCAGGCATAAACTGTATTGCTTCCCTTGGGAAGCGAAACACCAAGTATTGGACTTGGTGTTATCGTATA
>NZ_JALCYU010000027.1:0-31760 GCF_023507765.1 Chromobacterium sp. IRSSSOUMB001 | reverse complement strand
TGCACTGAAGCTGATTGCGGCCAAGGGCAAGGTGCAGGTTCAAGCGCAGAGCGACAGCATTGAGGTGACCGCGGATAAGGATGTGACCGTCACCGCCTGCAAGGGCAAGGTGGAAATCGCCGCCGGCCAGGAAATCCTGCTCACCAGCGGCGGCGGCTACATCCGGCTCAAGGGCGGCAATATCGAAGTGCACTGCCCGGGTGAAGTCAGCGTCAAGGGCGCCAGCCACGCGCTCACCGGCCCGGCCAGCCTCAGCACGCCCACGCCCACCTTCAACAAACCGGGCATGGGCAATCTGCAAGTCATTCACGATTTCGCCAACGGCTACTCCATGGACCAAGGCAAATTCGTGGTCACCGACGCGCTGGGCGTCAAGCACAGCGGCGTGCTGGACGCCGCCGGCAAGGCCATGGTCAACGGCCTGCCCACCGGGCCGGCGCAAGTACAGTTCCTGGGCCGCCCGCACAAGAGCGAGGCGGACATCTTCCCCTTTGTGCCGCAGCCGGAGGCGGCGCTGCAAAAAATGGGCGCCGCGGTGCAGCAGCAGGCCATGAGCCAGCTAGGCAGCCTGGTGGGCAAGGCGCTGCCGCCCGGCGCCGCCGGCCTGGCGCAAAACCTGGCCCAGGCCAAAGGCGCGGTGGACCAGGCCAAAGCCATGGCCTCCCAAGCCCAGGCCGCGCTGCAACAAGCGCGCGACATCAAACAACTTGCCTCCGGCGCGTCCCTCCCCGCCGCCGCCGGCTGATCTAAGAATATCGTTTAAGAGCCCTCCTCCAACATGAGCACCGCAGCCCAAGCCAAACCCGTCGCCGTGATCAACGGCACGCCGCAAAACGCAGCCCAGGTCATCCAGCAAACCGGCAAGACCTTCGATCAATGGCTGCAAAGCATCAGCGACGGGCATCTGTCGGTGGACAGCCTCAAAACCATAGGCAGCGCGGTGCCCATCGTCGGCAACCTGATCTCGGTGGGCGACGTCATCGTCGATCTGATGGAGATGTCGGAAAAGAGCAAGAAAAAACAGGAAGTCGACGTTTTCGACTGGCTGTTTCTGGGCGTGGACCTGGTGGGCGTAGTGCCGGCTGCAGGCGGCCTGTTCAAAATGGGCGCGCGCCCCACGCTGAAGCTGTGCGCCAGCAGCGTGCGCCGCGCCGGCGGCGACTGGCTGAAAATGGAGCTGTCCGCCTCGCTGACCCAAAAAGTGGCCAATATGCTGCCGGCCGACTTCCGCAATATGCCGGACCAGTGGGTCAAGCACGTGGACAGCAAAATGCAGAGCACGCTGGAAACCTGCGGCGGCAAGGGCAAGGTCATCATCTCGGACCTGGCCAATCTGCTGATCAGCCTGGGCTCCGGCAACTTCAGCGGCTACGTCAAACAACACGTGCCGCAAGCGCCGGTCAAATACCACCTGGAGAAAACCAATAAGCAAGGCTTCTGGGCATCGGTGGGCGCGGAACTGGACGCACTGAACCGCGCCGCCGCCAACGCCAAGAAAGAAGCCGCCGCCGGCATGACCGTGGCCGCGGCCAAGGGCATAGACATGGCGCTGAAAGGCAGCGCCGCCGCTCGCATGATGCTGAGCCTGGGCCGCACCTTGCTGGCCTGGGCCGGCCAGCTCACCGCCAAGCTGCTGTCCATGTACTCCAGCCACCTGAAACCCTTGCTGAACAAATTGCTGGCAGCCTTCCTCAAGCACCTGCCCAAGAAGGCCGCCGCGGTGGCCAACAAAGTCACCAACAAGGCCAAGAAAGGCACCCAGCAGCTTTACCAGGAGATCACCAGCCGCTTCAAGGGCAAGATCAAGCCGCCGCCCAAATGCGCCTGCGCCGCCTCGCCCAACAGCATAGGCTATGTGCTGGGCGAAGAATCGCTGCAGCATACCGACTTCAGCCTGCCCGGCGTGCTGCCCATCGTCTGGACCCGGCAATACCGCTCCAATTTCGACGGCAACGACGCCCACGGCGATCTGGGCGCGCGCTGGGGCGTGGCTTACGGCGCGCGCTTCGACATTGAAGGCGAAGCGCTGAAGCTCCACGACGACAGCTGCCGCACCCTGGACTACCCCTTGCTGCCGGTGGGCGAATCCCTGAAGGACGAGCTGGAAGGCTTCACCCTCAGCCGCCTGTCCGACACCCTGATCTCCCAGACCTACGGCCACGATCTGGTGCAACTATACGAACGCCACGGCGACAGCTTCCGTCTGGCGCTGATCAAGGACCGCGCCGGCAACAGCATTGCGATGAACTTCCGCGACGGCCGGCTGATCCAGCTGGTCAGCAGCGCCGGCTATGTGGTGGATTTGGCGCATGACAAGCGCGGCCGCATCGTCCGCATCAGCCTGCAAGACCCGGAAACCGGCCTGCCGCTGCGCACGCTGGCGCAATACCAATACGACGACGCCGGCCCGCTGGCCGCGGATGCCGGCGACCTGCTGGCCGCCAGCGATGAAAACGGTCAAAGCTGGAACTACCAGTACCAGCACCACCTGCTGACCCGCTACACCGACCGCACCGGCCGCGGCATCCACCTGGAGTGGGACGGCAGCCACCTGGACGCGCGAGCCGTGCGCGAATACGCCGATGACGGCAGCCAAGACATCCGCCTGGCCTGGGACGACAACATCGACCTCACCTACGTCACCGACGCCTACGGCCGCACCACCGAGTACTACTTCGACGACAAGGGCTACAACTACCGCATCATCTACCCGGACCACAAGGAAGAATGGTTCGACTACGACGCCCAGAAAAACCTGGTCAACCACATCTACCCGGACGGCTCGCAAGATAGCTTCACCTACGACGACAAGGGCAATATGGTGCTGCACGAGCGCCGCGACGGCAGTGATGTCGCCTTTGCCTACGACGCTCAGGACAATCTGGTGGAGATCACCGATCCGCTGGGCGAAAAATGGCTGCGCGCCTACGACGACAAGGGCCAGCTGATCGAGGAAACCGATCCGCTGGGCCACAAAACCAAGTACGCCTACAACGAACAGGGCCTGCCGGTGGCCATCACCGACGCCAAGGGCGGCAAAAAGCAGATTGCCTACCGCCCGGACGGCCTGCTGCAGAGCTATACCGACTGCTCCGGCAGCGCCACCCAATGGCAGTACGACGAACGCGGCCGCGCGCAACTGATCGTCGACGCCATGGGCAGCGCCACCCGCTACCAATACGCGGCCAACGGCACGCTGCAAGCCATCGTCCAGCCGGACGGCCAGGCCACCCAGCTGGAACACGACGCCGAAGCGCGCCTGCTCAAGCTGACCGACCCGCTGGGCCGCGCCACCCATTACGACTACGACCAGGCCGGCCGGCTGCAAACCCGCACCGACGCCAACGGCCACAGCCTGGCCTACAAATACGACAAGCTGGGCCGGCTGACCGCGCTGCGCAATGAAAACCACCGCCAGTATTTGTTCGAGTACGATGCCGGCGGCCAGCTGATCAGCGAAACCGGCTTTGACGGCAGCGCCACCCGCTACCACTACAACCACGCCGGCCAGCTGGAAAAACAACAGGAAGGCGATGTCGCCACTCTTTACCGCTACGACCGCGCCGGCCGCCTGATCGAGCGCAGCGCGCCAAACAGCAAGGAAAGCTTCGGCTACGACGCCGCCGGCCGGCTGTACCAGGCCAAGAACCGCTACGCCAGCCTGCGCTGGATCTACGATCCGGTGGGCAACGTCATAGAAGAACACCACGGCTACAGCGTGGCCGGCGTCAAGGAAACCTACCGCTGGCAGCATGAGCACGACCCGCTGGGCAACCGCGTCGCCAGCGTGCGCCCGGACGGCCGCCGCGTGGACATCCTCAGCTACGGCAGCGGCCACGTGCACGGCCTGCTGTTCGGCCAGCGCGACATCATCAACCTGGAGCGCGACAAGCTGCACCGCGAAACCCAGCGCGTGCTGGGCAATGCCTTGCAGCAAACCCTGACCTACGACAAGGCCGGCCGCCTGGCCAGCCAGCGGCTAATGGGCGCCACCCAGTGGAACCGCCAATACCAGTACGACGCCGCCGGCCAGCTCACCGGCATTGCCGACAGCCGCGCCGGCCAGCTCAACTACCGCTACGACCCGGTGGGCCGCCTGCTGGAAGCCGCCACCCCCAAGGGCGTGGAAAGCTTCCGCTTCGACCCGGCCGGCAACCTGCTGGACAACGCTCCGGCCGCCGACGGCCACCAGAACAACAGCCTGCTGGGCAACCTGCTCAGTCAGTACGCCGGCCGCCACTACCGCTACGACAGCCGCGGCAATCTGGTGGAAAAACGCGTCAACGGCGCGCTCACCAAGCTGGAATGGGACAGCCACAATCGCCTGTCCCGCCTGACCGCGCCGGACGGCCAACGCACCGACTACCACTACGATCCGCTGGGCCGCCGCATCGCCAAAACCCAGGCCGGCCAGACCACGCTTTACGGCTGGGACGGCGACGTGCTGGCCTTCGAGACCCGCGATGAACAAGCGGTGCACTATCTGTTTGAACCGGACAGCTTCGCGCCGCTGGCCCAAGTCCACACCGAAGCCGTGCGCGGCGTCAAAGTACCCAACTGGAACCAGTACCGCCCCTACGACTCAGACCTGGACCCGCTGCGCAAACCGGCGCCGGAACCCAGCGAACCGACGGCGGTGTACTACTACCACACCGACCACCTGGGCACCCCGCAGGCGCTGACCGACGAACAAGGCGCGCTAGCGCTGGAGATGGACTACCAGGCCTGGGGGCAAGCGCGCGAAATCATCGCCGACGCCGCCAACAAGGCCGGCATCCGCAACCCCTTCCGTTTCCAGGGCCAGTACCAGGATGAGGAATCCGGACTGCACTACAACCGCCATCGCTACTATGATCCGGAGATCGGGCGCTTTATTTCGCGGGATCCGATTGGGTTGATGGGTGGGATTAATATCCACAGTTATGCGCCGAACCCAGTAGAGTGGGTGGACCCTGCAGGACTAGCTGGATATAAAATCAAAGCAAACACAGCAGCACCAGACACTCTTTCACGCGGTGTTCATGTTAATGCTCATGGTCCTGGTTTACCTGATAAAGGAGCACATATTTCCTTAAAACCCGACGGAAATAAGATTGCAGTTGTACCTGCGCCAGGTGATAAACCCACAAGGGACTTAAAAGACTCACAATGGAAAAATGCATGCAAGTGCGTTGAAGAATATCTTGACGACCCCAAGAATGTTGATCGCCTCGCAAAAGCGGCTCAAGCAGGAGCTGATATGCACAAAGGCTCTGGCAGAGCAGGGGAACTAAGCCAAGTTCGAGACATACTAAATGAGCATGTTCGAAATGGAACCAATCCAATGAGCAAGAGAAAATGAAAAACATTAGCTACATTAAATATGATTTTTTTGAAATACTAAAAGATTTTATTATTCATGGATATTCAAAAAAAACATTCCAACCCGCAAATGAAAAAAGAAATTGCACCTTCTTAGAAGAGTATGACTTTTACTTTGATGGCTATGATGGAGAAGGAATGTATGCAAAAGACACGTACATCAGAAACAATAAAAAACCAATAAATGCCGAGATAAAAATTTACACGACCAATTGGCAAGCAACCGCCAATGGAATTCAAATTGCACAAGGAGTTCGCCTACACAAAATAGTAGAAAAAATAAAAAAAGATGAAATATTAAAAAATGCTCACCTAGAACTTTTTTTTGACGAATCCTATGAAAATGGAGCACTAATTATAAATGACCTTATAGTTCTCCAATTTTATGCAAACAAAAAAAGCTCACCAAAAAACTATTTCATAATAACCATTGAGAGTGATTTTTCATTTGATGATGAAACCTTGAAAAAAAAGATCGCAACAAAAACGGCCAGAGTCCTCAATGAAAAGCCCCTACCACAATTCATCACGAAAAGCATAGCACTAGCACGATTAAAAAAAGCTTTATCTTCGAGTTAAAACATTAAAGCACTCACTCATTAAGACAATAAACACCTCGGCTATCTTATAAATTCTAACAACCAGACCCATTTATCTTAAAAACATTTCACCAGATCATAGGAATACAATTAACTAGCCCATACAACACCTCCAAAAAAATAAACACCCACAAAAATCATTGCAACACCAACCAACATGCTCAAATAAATAAACCGGCGATTGTTATTACAATAAATCACATTTAATTCCCAATTAAATTCAGCACCTATTTTATTGGTTCCGTTTTTCAAAATGCGATAAAACTCAAGCAAGCTGCACGTAGTAAACAACAAGCACCCAAGCACCTCTACATGCGGCAGATGCTAGCTGAATAGCTAAAGTGCATCGATAAAGCCCAGCTTACTAAATTATCACTCTAGGCCTGCATCGACACTACTCACAGTTAAAACGAGAGGGCCAATGAAGCATTTAAAGACAAGATGGAACCACTGCCATAAAGAAGAGCCATCAATCATTTACCAAGAGATTGACGACTCTTCTTATGAAATCAGAAAAATTGAAATCATGAAAGACGGCCAAGTCATTGGCTATGCATCTGAAGCAGGTGAATTTGGAGAATCTATACTCGCTGATCAGCAAATACCAACAATCGCGGAGATAAACCAGGAAGACGAGTTTATTGCCGAAGAAATAACAAGAATTGAATTCGAAAACGCTTGGAATTCTGCAGTTTCTAAGTATCATAAAAAACAATAACTACAAGATGAAAACTGATCATGCTTAAAAGCATCTCAGTACCTGTAAGATAACCCTCTCTGCTTCGGTATCCGTACCCCAGCAGTCCTCGCCGCCCGCTAGCGCAGACCGACGAACAAGGCGCGTTGGCGCTGGAGATGGACTACCAGGCCTGGGGGCAGGCGCGCGAAATCATCGCCGACGCCGCCAACAAGGCCGGCATCCGCAACCCCTTCCGTTTCCAGGGCCAGTACCAGGATGAGGAATCCGGACTGCACTACAACCGCCATCGCTACTATGATCCGGAGATCGGGCGCTTTATTTCGCGGGATCCGATTGGGTTGATGGGAGATCTAAATACCCACAGCTATGCACCCAACCCAATTGAGTGGGTTGACCCCTCGGGACTTAGCAAGAAGAAGGGGGCGCAAGCAACGAGTGTCGCAGGTTCAGGAGCTAATTCTTGCTCATGCAAATGTCTGAATAGGCGAGAAGCATTGAATAAAGCCAAAGATCTTGCAGGCATTCCGAGATCTCAACAGCCGACATCTCAATGGCAAGTTGGAGACGATGTAACTAAACAAGGATTTAAAAATTACAAGTACGCAACCAATCCCACACATCACGGGAGATTCTACGAGTACGTGGATGCGCGAGGACACAAAAAGGTTGTGGTTGAGCATACTAATGACTCAAACGAAAAAGGTCCATACCATGCTCACGCGGGCAAGGCCAAGGGTGATGACCCTCGCAACTATGACTTTAGAACATCCCCTTACCAAAAAATAAACGCCCCCAAAACGAACGACCATCATATTTACTACGGTTGCAAAAATGCCAACTGAAAAACTAATTGAGCACAGAGCAAAATCCTTTATTAAAAAAATTGAAGGATTAACTCATCATACAGTTTTAAAAATAAGCCCAAACGATTTCTCTAAAAACAGAGAATTCATTAGAGAGGAATGCAACATTGACTCAAGTCCAATTGAAAAAATACCACAAGAAAATACACAATACGCTTTAGAGACTCTCTCCGAGCTAATAACAAAACACCACAAACAAATATTTATTCCATTTGAGCAACCATACATTATTAAAGCAGACGTATTGAACCCACATTTATTCATAAAAAGCATATGGAGAGAAAATAACACCAGAGATTTTTTGATTTTTTTTGATAACAATGGAGGAACACTTGACTTGCAAGATAGAGAGGATGCCCTATATTTATTTCACACACCCATTAGAGGTAAATAAAGCTACTACACTTAAAGCAAAGAAGCACCATGATCCCAAGTTCTGTAGAAAAATTTTTAGCCTCTAGAAAAGTTAATGTTTTTCGCACCGATCCTGCATCTACTGCTACAGCATTAAAAAACCTTGGTGTAAGTGAAAATTCTCAATTTGGAGAGTTTTATCTAAAATACCAAGGGGCATTTATCAGTCCAAAAGACGAACCAGAGCTACTCGACATTGACGACGTAGCAATCCCCGCAATACCAGATCAAACTGAATACATCAAAGACGTGCACGAGATACCAGATAATTATCTCGCCTTGACAACAGATGAAAGTGAAGGCATGTATCTTTATGACAAAAACAATGAAGCAGTTTTGGATGTAAATTTCGAGGATATCAATCTATTAAAGCAAGGCACTCTTTCTGCGAAATGGAAAGATTTCAATAGTTTCATAAGCTGGTACTTCTCTTAATGGTTAGATTTGCTTCTTCATAAAAACCAACAGGTGATGCACTCCCTGTTTGAACCGGACAGCTTCGTGCCGCTGGCCCAGGCTCACACCGAATCCATGCGCAAAGTGCCGCACTGGAGGCAGTACCATCTCTACAACTCCTACCTAGAACCGCTGCGCAAGCCCACTCCAGATCCGACCGGGCCAACGGCAGCGTACTACCACCTAGGCACCCCGCAAGCTCTGACCGACAAGCAAGGTGCGCTGGCGTTGGAAATGGACTATCAGGCCTAGAGCCATGCGCGCGAAACCATTGCCGACGCCGCCAGCAAGGCCGACACTGGCAATCCCTGGTCGGCATCAGTGCAAGGAGTTCTGAGCTGCACGACAACATTCAGAGATCAGGCGCTTTATTTTATGGGACCAAATTGAGTTACCGGGGAATATAAATATCCACAACCATGCCCCAAACCTAATAGAATGGATTGGCCCATTTGGCTTAACATCGTAGAGAATCTACAGCACAAAAGGAACTTTAGCGGAAAGAATAAGCTAGAGAAAGTGTTCATAATGAAAAAAGAAATACTTCAAACCCTATTTCAAACACTAGATACGATATCTTTTTTTGAGAGTTTCAACACTGAAGAAACAGATATCAACATCGATGCGACTCTGTGCAAAGGAGTTGCCATTTTTGAAAAATCGATTCACTCAGAAGAGTGGGAGGACATTAAAGCAGAAGCCGCAGCACAATTAAGTACAATGCTCAACAAAAAATTCCAAAATCAGTATCAGGAATGGAATGCAGTCGCCAAAGAAGCTCGTCAATATTTTGACGAAAAAATAGAGCCAAAACTGAAGCCATTCGAAGACACATATGGATTAAAAGATCTAAAAGACGATATCGGGTATGACATCGTTCATGTCATCATTGAGGGATACTTCACAAAACGTGTCGGCATAAAGAAAATGCTTTTCAGTCGTTTATTCGACATATACAAATCCGGCAAAATTCCTTGTGGGTATTCAAAAAATCGTGAAGATGACTTCATTCGACCAACTGGGAAAATAATTTACCTTTAGGCCATTAATTAATGTCATCACCCAAAGCTTTTTCTCCGTAGGCATGAAGAACACTTTTCCAAGCATTGAGCACGCCATCAGTGCGAGGCAAAATCTAACCTGCGAACTAGACTCATTAAAAAACGACACAGATGCACTTAACGCTACCGTTCACTTAGTAAACAATATCACAGAATGGAAGTACTCACGCGGCATACTCTATACTCCAGAACGTTTCTTCAACGAACTCTTAGAAGAAAACCCTGGGAAACCGCTGCAAAAAAAGTACGCATCACCATTAGAGGCTAGAAGAAATGGCGTTGAAAGCGCGGGTTTCATCGATGATAGGCTTGTGTTAACAATAGACTCAGAGAAAGAAGATCCTGACTTTGTAAGGTTAACTGCAAACTTCATATCATACAAAAACTCTGAAATCATTATTCGCCGAACACATCATTATGATTTTACTGACAAGCCAGGCAAAAAGCCCGAGCTTGTTTCACTGACTACCATTAAGAAGCTATCAGAAAATATTGAAGTAAGCGTAGGCATATCAACACGTGGTGACTACGGTTATAAGGCCTTCTCCTTTAATGAAAAAAATTTAGTCGAGCATATTTACGTACTGGAATCCAGATATCAAAGCACTATCCGTTATGACTTACACTACACTGATGATAATCAATTAGAAAGCATTACAACCAAAGGAAGAGACAGCTACCCAGACATCATCACATGGAAAAACAAGCATATTTAAAATTTAATGCACAGAAAAAATAGGCCAATAATAAATTAAATAGATTTCAACTTGAAAATTAGGCCAACGCATTTCTATGTTTAAGTACTACCACCGGAAACCCCATACGAACGAACCAAATGAGTTGTGCGTGCAACCATCAAGGAAAGTCCATGGCCAATATAGATGAGGTTTGGGTTGATCTTATCTCCACCTTAATATTAAAAGCCAGATCAAGTGCCGGCATCACAGACATAGAAATCAATCAAGCCATTAGCAGCACAAATCAATTAATTACAAAATATAAAGGCAAAAAATCTTTGCCGATGGCGATCGTAAACATTCTTATTGACATGCAAGCCAGCCTGATAACAAGTGCGGACTGGCATAAAAATGAGAAAAAACAAACTGCAATGTCGGAGACCATATACAAAACCGCCTTAATCCTCTCCGATCTGGCAAGGGATATTACCGTTTAAACACAACAAACATCACAAATACCAATTGATTTACCCCCTCCCAAAGAACCTACTCAATCCGTCGTCTTTTAAATTAACCAAAATAATAAACAGAACATGAGCAATTAAGAAAACTCATGAAAATCATTGAAATAGAGCTTCCATTTTGGCAAAACCCTCAATTCCACATCATTACTGCACATCAAAGAGATATAGTTTACGCTATTTTTCGATGCTGGGATGATGATACCAAACCGGAACTACACCACTCCGGATGCGTCAAATTTACCGACGTTATTGCAACACAAGTACATAGCAAAACCAAACCCTACCTCCCTGATGATTTTGAATATAGGTCATCCATATGCGAAGCCATCGACTCTGACTGGGTCTCAGAACACATAAAATCCATCAAAGAATGGTCGCATGAGGATTTGGCAAAAGAAGACTACCATCATTACATTGTGAACAGTCACGACCATCAACTATCCATTATTTGCAAAAACTTTACTGCTCACAAAACACCACCCATTTCAGAAATATCATTTTCATTGCTCGGCTTTGACGTAGAATAAGCAATTGTGAAACATGAATTTAGACCATCAACTAATTCACCACCAATAACTTTAAAATTTTCTCGCCACACGTAAATGCTGTTCAACATGGTTTTTAAAGTTCAATAGAAAAGCTTGTTAGTCGCAGGGATAAAAGCCTAATAGCCTAGTTCACACAGGGCTATGCATAGACATCAAAGTAACACATTGAAGCCAGCGCCATCCCTACGACTCCGACCTGGAGTCACCATCGGCCCACTCCGAGCCGACAGCAGAGTACTACTACCATACCAACCACCTGCTCACCCCGCAGGCACAAAGCAACAAGCAAGGCACCCTGGCAAAGGCACTTAAATGAAATTCACCAATCTAGAAACAGCACAAGTCAAAGTCGCCATCAAAAAGATAAACACCACTAGCATTATCGAAATAATAGAGGAAGGCTTAATGCCAGAAGCAGATGTCTTGCTCTGCAGATACAAAGGGAAAAGCTTAAATATCAAAATCGACTTGGCCTATGGGGCAGAGATATGTCCAGTTGACAGTTTTTCGCCTCAGGAGATCAAGGATTTAGAAGATAGTATCGTTGCAAACGTACCCGCCAACTAATTGGACCAATTAGCTTTACTCCGACACCTTACGCGGCATCAAGGTGCTATGCAGATCCTACAACCCCGACCTAGAACCGCCGCACAAGCCCGTACACGAACCCAGCCAACCAACAGCGGTTCAGCACTACTACACCGACCACCTCGGCACCCCGCAAGCGCTGGCCGATAAGCAAAGGCGCGAAGCTAGAAATGGACTACCAAGCCTGGGACCAGGCACAGAGAATCCTAACAGCGACATCAATCCACTAACGCAAAAGCAAACTAGCACTGTTGCCGACCGATGCAACAACACCGAATCAAAGCCAAGCCGCAACAAGCCCAAAGCCCCATCCGGGGCTTTGGGCGTTTAGGAGAGTTAAGCCAGTTCCTGCATTTGCACCGTGGTCTGTTGCAAGCGGCGGGCGAAGGGTTCCAGCAGGCAATACATCTGCTCGCACTCCAGCGTGTCCAGATTGGATTGGTCCAGCATGGCCGCCAACGCGCTCAAAGCGCTGCTGACCTGGCCGAGTTCCAGACAGATCAGTTGAGCGCTGTGATGGAAGTGCTCGTCGTATTCGTCGAGCTGCTGCAACAGCGGGTCAATCAGGTTCAACGAGGGATTTTGCTGACGCAAGCTTTTCAGCTGGGACAGCAAGGTTGGCAGTGACGGGATGTGGAGGGTTTGAGTGGCGCTAGTCATGGCGACTCCTTGATGAGCATTATGCCCGCCCTCCGACGCTAAGCGGAGGCGGCGGGAACATGGCAGGATTAGCGTTACCGGCATCAAGGACCCGGCGCGTGCAAGCACGCTCCCACCATGACCCGCCCAAGAGTAGACGCATCTATGGTGTGTTCGGACATGAGATGCCGCATGTGCGGCTGTCCGCCCTGATGTTCGGAACGCTAATTCCGGTGCTGATGCACAGCACGGTCGGATTATCACGTGCTTGGAGCAGAGAGGCAAGGCGCTAGCGCCATTCCGCAGCGCCCTGCCAGATCGACGCTAGCTCAACAGCGGCGATGAGCCCTCCGCTTTACGGCGAAGACGGCGCGGCGCAGGCCTTTTCAATCCCCATCGCCTCACGCCTGCCCCTGGATTTGAGCTACGCCCGCCAGTCCCCTCCCCCCATCTGTCACACCAGCATGAAGTCTGCTACGCTGCCTATCCATTTCGACTCTGCGTCCTGCAGGATTTCATCATGCTTAAGTTTGATGTTCTGATCATCGGCAGCGGTCTGGCCGGGATGACCTTGGCCTTGCACCTGGCGGAAAGCCGCAAGGTGGGCCTGATTACCAAGCGCGATTTGCTGGAAGGCAGCTCCACTTACGCTCAGGGCGGCATCGCCGCGGTGCTGGACACCGAGGATTCGGTGGAGGAACACATCCGCGATACGCTGATTGCCGGCGCAGGGCTGTGCAATGAGGAGGCCGCGCGCTTCATTGTCGAGCACTCCAAGGAGGCCATTGATTGGCTGATTGCGCTGGGCGTGCCCTTCACCAAGGATGAAACCCACCGCACCGGCTATCACCTGACCCGCGAAGGCGGCCACAGCCACCGCCGCATTATCCACGCGGCGGACGCCACCGGCGCGGCGGTGACCAGTACGCTGGGGCAGAAGATCAAGGCTCACCCCAATATCACGGAGCTGGAAGAGCATATCGCCATCGATCTGATCACCTCGCGCAAGCTGGGCCTGCCGGGCAACCGCGCTTACGGGGTGTACGCGCTGGACAAGCAGGCGGACCAGGTGGTGACCATTGCCGCCAAGCACACCATCCTGGCCTCCGGCGGCGCCGGCAAGGTTTACCTGTACACCACCAATCCGGACACCGCCACCGGTGACGGCATCGCCATGGGCTGGCGCGCCGGCTGCCGGGTGGGGAATATGGAATTCATGCAGTTCCACCCCACTTGCCTGTATCACCCGCACAGCAAGTCTTTCCTGATCACCGAGGCGGTGCGCGGCGAGGGCGGCATCCTGAAGCTGCCGGACGGCACCCGCTTCATGCCGGAGCACGATCCGCGCGCGGAGCTGGCGCCGCGCGACGTGGTGGCGCGCGCCATCGACTTTGAGATGAAGAAGCACGGCCTGGATTGCGTCTACCTGGACATTTCCTACAAGCCGGCCCATTTCATCCGCGAGCATTTCCCCAATATCTACGCCCATTGCCTGGAGCTGGGCATAGACATCACCCAGCAGCCCATCCCGGTGGTGCCGGCGGTGCATTTCACCTGCGGCGGCCTGCTTACGGACCTGACCGGCCACACCGATGTGGACGCGTTGTACGCGGTGGGCGAAGTGGCCTGCACCGGCTTGCACGGGGCTAACCGGCTGGCCAGCAACTCCTTGCTTGAATGCCTGGTGATAGGCAAGGCGGCGGCGGAGGACATCCTGGCCGCGCCGGAGATCAAACTGCCCAAGATTCCGGACTGGGACGACAGCCAGGTAACGGACCCGGACGAGGAGGTGGTGATTTCCCACAACTGGGACGAGCTGCGCCGGGCGATGTGGGACTACGTGGGCATTGTGCGCACCAATAAGCGGCTGATGCGGGCGCAAAACCGCATCCGTCTGCTGTCCGAGGAGATCAACGAGTATTACCGCCATTTCCACGTCAGCAACGATCTGATCGAGCTGCGCAATCTGGTGCAGACTTCGGAATTGATCGTGCGGTCGGCGCTGCTGCGCAAGGAGAGCCGCGGCTTGCACTATAGCCGCGACTATCCGGAGAAGCTGGAGCAGGCGCAGGAGACCATTCTGACGCCGGACAGGCCGGCCGCCGGCGGCTGAGCGGCGGCGGCCCCCAAGACTTAGAACGTGTTTACGATCTCGCGAGCTAAGGCGAGACAAGGCGGAAACGAGCGAAAAAGCGGAATGTACTCGTGGTACATGAGCATTTTGAGCTCGGTTTCAACGCCGTATCGCCGACGCGCAGCAGATCGTAAACAGGTTCTTACACGCCGCCCAAGTAATCCATCTTACCCAGCGCCACGCCGTTGTGGCGCAGGATGGCGTAGGCGGCGGTGAGGTGGAAATAGAAATTGGGCAGCACAAAGCCCAGCAGATAGTTTTGTCCGCTGAAGCGGATTTCATCGCCGCGCACTTTCAGCACTACTTCCCGCGCCTCGCTGCCGTCGATCTGGGCGGCGTTGAAACCCTGCAAAAACGCCACGGTCTTGGCGATGCGCTGTTGCAAATCGGCAAAGCTGGCTTCATCGTCGGCGTAGCTCGGCACTTCGACACCAGCCAGCCGCGCGACACAGCCCTTGGCGCTGTCGCTGGCGATCTGCACCTGGCGCGTCAGCGCGAACATGTCCGGCGCCAGCCGGGCGTTGAGCAGCACTTCCGGCGCGATATTGCGCGCGGCGGCGTCGGCGGCGGCCTTGTCCAGGATGGCGGACAGATTGTTCAGGCCCCGGATCAGCGCCGGGACGGAGGCTTGGTACATGGAAACGGACATGGCGGGCTCCTGTCGGATGAGGAAAGGCGGACGCGACGGACATGCCGGCGCGTCGCCACAGCATAAGCCAATCCGCCGCCAGGAAACAGACGCCAGCCCGGCCACGGCCCATTCGGCACGACCCGCCGGAAACCGGCGAGCCCAGCGGTTTCACGCGCCCTCAAGGCTTCACGGGCAGGAGATGTGGATACTTTTCGAACCGGCGTAAACATTTTTGCAAGACGCCTTGGAGCCGATGCCGTCCAGGGTGAAATGCGGATCGCTCTTCTGATGGCAGCCTTTGGACACATTCAGCTGGCAGGCGGGCTTGTCGATCATTTCCTTCAGCGAATCGCTTTTATTGCGCAGGTAGGTGGTGGCCTCGGCCTGGGTGTAGGTTTTCACATCGCTGTTGTCGGGATCGTTCCAGCCTTTCTTGAAAGTGATCGCCGCATTGGCGGCCCCCATCGTCAAGGCGGCAAGCAAACCTGCCAATAGACACATCGCGCTTGTGGTTCTCATGAGCCTCTCCTGCCTGAGTGAATGGATGCGCGGCGCTGGCGGGCGACGCATGTCGGTCCAGGCCTCATGACAAACAATAGTGATTGAAGCGCCCATCGTTCACCTGACCCATCAGCCACTTGTCATTCCACCCTGCTGGATTCAAGGCCTCACTTGGCCAGCGGCAAGGTGAACCAGAAGGCGCAGCCGCCGGCCACGGTGCTGTTGGCGCCAAACTCGCCTCGGTGGAATTCCACGATGGAGCGGCAGATGTTCAGGCCTATGCCCATGCCTTCCGGCTTGGTGGAGTAGAACGGAGTAAACAGATTGCTTTTCATGGCCTCGGACAGGCCGGGGCCGTTGTCCACCACTTCCACCCGCCAGAAGGCGGTGCCGATGGAAGTGCGCACCTTGACCCTGGGCCGCTTGGTCTGGGCCTCTTGCATCGCTTCGATGGCGTTTTTCATCAGATTGAGCAGCACTTGCTCAATCAGCACCGGGTCCATGTCCAGCAGGCAGCCTGCCGGGTCTTGCTCCACCTGCAGCTTGATCCCGGCCTTGACGGCCAGGCCTTCCGCCAGGCCGACGGCGCGCAGCACCACCGGCCCCGGCTCCACGCGTTGCAATTGCGGCTCGTGTTTTTTGACGAAGGCGCGGATGCTGCTGACAATCTGGGCGGCGCGCTTGGCCTGCCCGGCGATTTCCTGGATCGCCTCGCGCACGCCGGCGGGAAGTTCCAGTTCCGCCGGCAGCCGACGGCTAACGCCGGCGGCGTAGGTGTTGATGGCGGTCAGCGGCTGGTTCAGTTCGTGCGCCAGCGAGGAGGCCATCTCGCCCATGGCGATCAGGCGCGAGGTGTTTTGCAGCCGTTCCTGCTGCGCCAGCTCCCGCCCCTCGCGCGCTTTGTCTTCGCTCACGTCGGCCAGGATGGCCAGCCAGGCGGATTCGCCGTTTACCCAGTCGATGCGGCGGCGGTGCATCTGGAACCAGCTGCCGCCGCCGTCGGTGGTGAATTCCAAGCCGTATTCGTCCTGTTCCGGCTGGTCCTGCAGGCCGGGCAGCAGCACACAGCAGGGGCCGTCCGGTTCTTCCGCCAGCCACAGCCGGGCAAACGCGGGGTTGGCGTACAGCAGCAGGCCGCCGCTTTCTTCCATCACGCAAACGCCGGCCACCAGGCCGTTGAGCACGGTGAGAAAGCGCTGGTGGGAGGCGTTGAGCGCCAGCCGCTGCCGCTTGCGTTCGGTGATGTCGAACAAGGAGGCGATCCAGCCGCGCTGGCTGCCGTCGGCCTCCACCAGCGGGGTGGCGTAGAGCCGCACTTCGATGAATTCGCCGTCCTTGCGCGCAAAGCGCAGTTCGAAGCCCTGCGCCGGCTGGCGATGGTCTCGCACCGCGGCGATCGCCGCGGTCATGGCCTCGTGGTCGTCCGCCGGCCAGAATGGATGGGGCGGCGCCTGGCCCACCAGTTCGTCCGCGCTGAAGCCCAGCATGTCGCAGAAGGCGCGGTTGACGCGCACGATGCGCCCTTCGTCCTCCAAGGCCACCAGGCCGCTTTTCATGCAGTCTTCTATCGCCTGGCGCAGCGACACTTCCTTGGCCAGCGCCTGCTCGGCGTGCGCGCGCTCGCGCACGTGGCGGCGGATGCGCCAGGCGGCGTACAGCAGCGCGCTGAGCAGCAGCGCGATCAGGCCGGACAACACCGGCAGGGTCAGACCCAGGCCGGCGCGGTAGCTGACCGCGTGCAGGTAGAGGCCGTAGCCGGGGGGGTCGAAGCTGGTCTGGTGGGAGATGGTGCCGGGGCGCTCCGCCGGGTCGAACTTGCTGGCCAGCGTTTTGCCGCTCAGGTCCTGGATGCTGATGTAGTTCTTGGAGGCGATCCACCACGGCACTTGGTTGAACAGCAGCAGGTCCAGTTGGTAGGTCAGCCGCAGCCCGCCCAGGGCCTTGCCGTCGTGGACGATGGGCACGGCCAGGTCGAAACGATATTTGCCGTCGCTGCCCTGATAAGGCGCGCCGTAGCTGGGGCGCAACAATCGGTTGGCGCGCCACAACGCGTCGAAGGTTTCGCCGGAGAGCACGCTGCCGTCGCGGCGGGTGCCGTGCTGGTCGCGTAACACCTTGCCGTCCAGATCTACCTGCTGGATGTTCAACAGTTCCGGGTTGCCCCGCAGGTAAAACGCGGCTTGCCGAGCAAAACGCTGGCTGTCGATATTGCCGCTCTCTATTTCCCGGCCCAGGTTTTCAGCCCATTCTTGCTGCCCCTCCAGATACATGCGCAAAGACTGCTCCAGCCACAGCACTTCCTGGATCAGGTTGTCTTGCTGTTCGTCGCGCCAGTCGCGGTACACCAGATAGAACAGGCTGCCCAGCGCCAGCAGCAGGGCCAACAGCAAGGCGCTGACGCTGAGCCAAAGCATGCGGGGAGAGCGGCGGGAGAACGTGGTTTTTATCTGCATGGAATGTTAGGGAAAATCCTGATGCTGAAGTCCCTAATGGCCGGGAGAAGAAACTGCTCCTACTTTACACTGTAAAACTCGACTGTCCAGAAGGATGGCATAACAGAGCGCGAAGCCGGCGGCACAATATAGTGGCCATTGCACAACGCGCCATCACACCTAAACGCAATACAGCTTTTGGAGAGAGAGATGAAACTGCAAATCGCCGCCTTGGCCATCCTGGCCGGCAGTCTGTCCGGCGTCGCCTGCGCCGCCGGGGAAATCGTCATCAAGTTCAGCCATGTTGTCGCTCAGGACACCCCCAAGGGCAAGGCCGCCGAGTACTTCAAGAAGCTGGCGGAGGAACGCACCAAGGGCAAGGTCAAGGTGCAAGTTTACCCCAACAGCCAATTGTACAAGGACAAGGAAGAGCTGGAGGCGCTGCAATTGGGCGCGGTGCAGATGCTAGCGCCCAGCCTGGCCAAGTTCGGCCCGCTGGGGGTCAAGGAGTTCGAAGTTTTCGACCTGCCCTACATCTTCGACAACTACGACGAGTTGCACAAAGTCACCCAGGGTCCGGTGGGCCAGCAGTTGCTGGGCAAGCTGGACAGCAAGGGCATCAAGGGGCTGGCATTCTGGGACAACGGCTTCAAACATTTTTCCGCCAATAAGCCGCTCAAATCCCCGGCCGACCTCAAAGGCCTGAAAATGCGCATTCAGTCGTCCAAGGTGCTGGACGAGCAAATGCGCGCTCTGGGCGCGCTGCCGCAGGTGATGGCCTTCTCCGAGGTGTATCAGGCACTGCAGACCGGCGTGGTGGACGGCACCGAAAACCCGCCGTCCAATATGTACACCCAGAAAATGTACGAGGTCCAGAAACATATGACCACCACTGCCCATGGTTATCTGGGCTACGCGGTGATCGTCAACAAGCGCTTCTGGGACGGCCTGCCCGCCGACGTGCGCGGCCAACTGGACAGCGCGATACGAGACGCGACCAAGTACGCCAACGACATCGCCAAGAAAGAAAACGACGCCGACTTGGCCAAGATCGCCAAATCCGGCAAGACAGCCATCTACAACCCCACTCCGACCGAACGCGAGGCGTTCAAGAAGGCCATGCTCCCCGTCCACACCAAGATGGCGGAGCGGGTCGGCCCGGCGTTGATCAAGACCATCTACCAGCAAACCGGCTTCTCCGCCAACTAATAGCGCTGCGACTGAGACACCGCCCCGCGGCTGCGCGCCCCCCGCGCCGTCGCGGCGGTCGGCGCGCAGCCGTCCGTCCTTCTTTTCCCGGAGACGCCCGATGCTGAAATTCCTGGATCACCTCGAAGAGTGGTTGATTGCGAGCTTCATGGCCGCCGCCACCCTCATCACCTTTGTCGCGGTGACGCACCGCTACGCCGCAGGCACCGAGCTGTTACACCCACTGGTCAGCCACATCAATCTGGCCTGGTCGCAAGAGCTGACCATTTACCTATTCGTGTGGATGGCCAAGTTCGGCGCGGCCTACGGCGTGCGCACCGGTATCCATGTCGGCGTGGACGTGTTGATCAACCAGCTGCAAGACAAGAACCGCGCTCGCTTCATCGTGTTCGGCTTGCTGGCCGGCGCGCTGTTCACCGCCATCGTCGGCACCTTGGGCGCCGCCTTCGTCTGGGAGATCGCCCACACGGACCAAACCTCAGCCGACCTTGAAATGCCGATGTGGATCGTGTACCTGGCGGTGCCTTGCGGCTCGCTGCTGATGTGCTTTCGCTTCCTGCAAGTAGCCTGGGCCTTCGTCAAAACCGGCATCCTCCCCAAGCACGACCACGCCCACGTGGAAGGCATGGACGATGAGGGCGGGGTGGACAACTGGTACGCCCTGGACGACAACCTCCATCCGCACGACATCTCCCGTCGAGGAGACAAGAAATGAACGCGCTCATCATTTTCAGCCTGCTGCTCGTCCTGATGCTCTCCGGCATGCCCATCTCGATTTCCCTGGGCCTGACGGTGCTGACCTTTCTGTTCACCATGACCCAGGTACCGATTGAGGCGGTGGCGCTCAAGCTGTTCACCGGCATCGAAAAGTTCGAGATCATGGCGATTCCGTTCTTCATCCTGGCCGGCAACTTTCTGACCCATGGCGGCGTGGCCAAACGCATGATCAATTTCGCCACCAGCCTGGTGGGCCATTGGCACGGCGGCCTGGGCCTGGCGGGGGTGCTGGCCTGCGCGCTGTTCGCCGCGGTCTCCGGCTCCAGCCCGGCCACGGTGGTGGCCATCGGCTCCATCCTGTTGCCCGCCATGGTCAAGCAGGGCTTTCCCAACCGTTTCGGCGCCGGGGTGATCACTACCTCCGGCGCGCTGGGCATCCTGATCCCGCCTTCCATTGTGATGGTGATGTATTCCGTGGCCACCAACACCTCGGTGGGACAGTTGTTCATGGCCGGCGTCGTGCCCGGCCTGATGCTGGCCACCTTGCTGGGCTTCACCACCTGGTACCGCGCGCGCAAGTTCGGCTACCCGCGCCTGGCCAAGGCCAGCTGGGGCCAGCGCTGGCGCGCCTTCCGCAAATCCATGTGGGGCCTCTTCCTGATCGTGGTGGTGATAGGCGGCATCTACAGCGGCATCTTCACGCCCACCGAGGCCGCCGCCATGTCCGCGGTCTACGCCTTCATCGTGGCCGTCTTCGTCTACAAGGATATGACGCTGAAACAGGTGCCCAAGGTGTTGCTGGATTCGGCCAGCATGTCCGCCATGCTGCTCTACATCATCACCAACGCGGTGCTGTTCTCCTTCCTGATGACCAGCGAGGGCATTCCCCAAGCCATGGCCGGCTGGCTGATCGACGCCGGTCTCGGCCCCATCGCCTTCCTGCTGGTCGTCAACATCCTCCTGCTTTTGGCCGGCAATGTGATGGAACCTTCCTCTATCGTCTTGATCTTGGCCCCCATTCTGTTCCCGGTGGCCACCGCGCTGGGCATCAATCCGGTTCACTTCGGCATTCTCATCGTCGTCAACATGGAGGTGGGCATGTGCCACCCGCCGGTGGGATTGAACCTTTACGTCGCGTCCGGGATCACCAAGATGGGCATCACCGAACTGACGGTGGCAGTATGGCCCTGGTTGCTGACCATGCTGGGCTTCCTCGTTGCGGTGACTTATGTGCCGGAAATCTCGCTGTGGCTGCCGCGCGCGTTGGGCATGCTGAATTAGCATGCGTCCGACGGACATGAAAACGCGATGGCCGACGCCATCGCGTTTTTTGTCCGACAAGACGATAGCCCCGCCCGCCGTTAAGCCCGTATAATGTGTAGTTACTCTCTTACACCAACCAACCACCTAAAGATCAACCTCAGGAGTCCCAGAGAATGGACGAGCAATTGCGCCAGAGCGCACTGGAATACCACCAGTACCCCAACCCGGGCAAAATCCAGGTTGCCCCGACCAAGCCTC
Source organism: Chromobacterium sp. IRSSSOUMB001 (assembly GCF_023507765.1). Lineage (NCBI taxonomy): Bacteria > Pseudomonadati > Pseudomonadota > Betaproteobacteria > Neisseriales > Chromobacteriaceae > Chromobacterium > Chromobacterium sp. IRSSSOUMB001. The sequence goes on along the minus strand of NZ_JALCYU010000027.1, from coordinate 10,185 downwards.
TCACCACCCAACGCGACCTCGCCCTGGCCTACTCCCCTGGAGTGGCGGCCGCCTGCGACGCCATCGTGGAAGATCCGCTGAACGCCTACAAATACACTGCGCGCGGCAATCTGGTCGCGGTGATCTCCAACGGCACCGCCGTGCTGGGCCTGGGCAATATCGGCGCGCTGGCCGGCAAGCCGGTGATGGAAGGCAAGGGCGTGTTGTTCAAGAAGTTCGCCGGCATTGACGTATTCGATATCGAGGTCAACGAACTGGACCCGGACAAACTGGTGGACATCATCTGTTCGCTGGAGCCCACCTTCGGCGGCATCAACCTTGAAGACATCAAAGCGCCCGAGTGCTTCTATATCGAGAAGAAGTGCCGCGAACGCATGAATATTCCGGTGTTCCACGACGACCAGCACGGCACCGCCATCGTGGCCGCCGCCGCAGTGCTCAACGGCCTGCGCCTGGTGGAGAAGGATATCGCCAAAGTACGCGTGGTGGCTTCCGGCGCCGGCGCCGCCGCCATCGCCTGCCTGGACCTGCTGGTGGCCCTGGGCGTGAAGCGCGAGAACATCACCGTCTGCGACTCCAAGGGCGTGATCTACGAAGGCCGCGACGAGAAACTGGACGACTCCAAGAAACGCTACGCGATCAAGGACAACGGCCAGCGCAAGCTCGCCGACGCCATGGCCGGCGCCGACATCTTCATGGGCCTGTCCGGTCCCAAGCTTGTGTCCCAAGACATGGTCAAATCCATGGCCCGCGCACCGCTGATCCTGGCCATGGCCAACCCGGAGCCGGAAATCCTGCCGCCGCTGGTCAAGGAAGTTCGCCCGGACGCTATCATCGGCACCGGCCGTTCGGACTACCCTAACCAGGTCAACAACGTGCTGTGCTTCCCCTTCATCTTCCGCGGCGCGCTGGACGTGGGCGCCACCACCATCAATGAAGAGATGAAGCTGGCCACGGTGCGCGCCATCGCCGATCTGGCGCTGGCCGAGCAGAACGACGTGGTGGCCACCGCCTACGGCGACCAGGAACTGTCGTTTGGCCCGGAATACGTGATTCCGAAACCGTTCGACCCGCGCCTGATCGTCAAGATCGCCCCCGCCGTGGCCAAGGCCGCGATGGATTCCGGCGTCGCCACCCGCCCGATTCAGGACTTCGACGCCTACGCCGATCAACTGGCCCAGTTCGTGTACAAGACCAATTTGTTCATGAAGCCGGTGTTCGCCCAGGCCAAGAAGGACCCGAAACGCGTGGTGCTGACCGAGGGCGAGGACGAGCGCGTGCTGCACGCCACTCAGGAAATCGTCACCCAGGGTCTGGCCAAACCAATCCTGATCGGCCGCCCCAGCGTCATCGACATGCGCATCCAGAAGCTGGGCCTAAAGCTGGTGGCCGGCAAGGACTTCGAGATCGTCAACAACGAATCCGATCCGCGCTTCGCCGAGTACTGGAAAGAGTACTACCAGCTGACCAAGCGCAAGGGCGTGTCGCAGGAACAGGCTCGCCGCCGCGTGATCGGGAATACCACGCTGATCGGCGCGATGATGGTGCGCCGCGGCGACGCCGACGCGATGATCTGCGGCACCTACGGGCCGTACCGTCAGCACTTCGACATCGTTGAAACCGTGCTCGGCTACAACAACCCGGAGCAAGTGGCCGGCGCGATGAACGCGCTGATCCTGCCCACCGGCAACATCTTCATCGCCGACACCTACGTCAACGCCGACCCGAGCGCCGAGCAACTGGCCAGCATCACCCGCATGGCCAGCGAGTCGATCAAGCGCTTCGGCATCGCGCCCAAGGCCGCGCTGCTGTCCAACTCCAGCTTCGGCACGCTGAACAGCGCGTCGGCGCAGAAGATGCGCGCCGCCTTCGACCAGATCCGCTCCGCGCAGCCGGACCTGGAAATCGACGGCGAGATGCAGGGCGACGCCGCGCTGGTGGAAAGCATCCGCAACCAGGCGATGCCGGACAGCACGCTGAAAGGCTCCGCCAACCTGCTGATCATGCCTAACGTGGAAGCCGCCAACATCAGCTACAACCTGTTGCGCGTCTCCGCCTCCGACGGCGTGACCATCGGCCCCATCCTGATGGGCATGAGCAAGCCGGCCCACATTCTGACCCCGATCGCCTCGGTTCGCCGCATCGTCAACATGGTGGCCCTGGCCGCCGTGGACGCGCAGAACAGCAAGTAAGCGTCGGCCTGGATGTAAAGGCATATACTGAACGGGCAAGCGCAGCTTGCCCGTTTTTTCTTCGCCGAGGGAGCAGCCCATGAGCAACGAATTCAACCCCAACGATCCCTTCGCCCTGTTCCGCCAGTTCTGGCAAACCGCCACCCCGCCGGGCATGCAGCCGTTTCTACCGCCGATGAGCGAGGAGGAGATAGACCGCAAGCTGGCCGAATTGCGCGTGGTGGAAAGCTGGCTGACCATGAATATGGGCATGCTCAGCATGCAGATAAAAGCCCTGGAAATGCAGAGGTCCGCGCTGCACTCGATGCGGCCAAAAGACCCGCCGCACAATTGAAGCAGCCCCCTTCCCATGCGGCCAAGCTCAAGTTTGCTTGAAGCGCAAACAACGCTACACTCTACCGTCCGGCCGCGGACCTTCCTGGCAGAAGCCCGTGGCCGCTACGCATTATCGTGATGAACGGGACGGCGCGCCCTCCCCTTTCCCATAACAACGACTTTTCCGCGGACTCCATGCGTTTTTCCACCCCACCCGCCGAGCAGCCCGCTGACTCCGGCCTGCCGCCCATCCCCGCTTGGCTGTTCTTGCTCATTGCCGTTGCCTGGCTGCTGCCCGGCCTGATAGGCCACGAGCCCTGGAAGCCAGACGAAGCCTATACCTTTGGCCTGGTCCGCCATATCGCAGAGACCGGCGACTGGATCGTGCCGACGCTGGCCGGCGAGCCCTTCATGGAAAAGCCGCCGCTGTTCTTCATCAGCGCCGCCTTCACCATGCAATTGTTCGGCGGCTGGCTCAGCGCGCCGGACGCCGCCCGCCTGGCCGCCGGCGGCTGGATGGCGCTGGCGCTGGCCGGTACCGCCGTCTCCGCCGGCGCCTTGTACGGCCGGCGCGCCGCGGCCTGGGGCGCCTTGCTGCTGCTGGGCTGCCTGGGCTTGCCGATGCGCGCCCATCAAATGATCACCGATACCGCGCTGCTGGCCGGCGTCGCCTGGGGCCTGGCCGGACTGGTGCTGCTGCGCCGGCGCGCCTGGTTAGGCGGCGCGCTGCTGGGCCTGGGCGGAGGCGCCGCCTTCTTGAGCAAGGGCCTGCTGGGCCCCGGCTGCCTGGGCCTGACCGCCTTGCTACTGCCGCTGCACCCCGATTACCGCAACCGCCGTTACGCCGGCGGTCTGCTGCTGGCCGCGCTGATCGGCCTGCCGCTGGCCGCGCTGTGGGGCTTGAGCCTGTACTTGCGCGATCCGGCCTTGTTCCAGCTCTGGTTCAAGGTGAACAACTTCGGCCGTTTCGACGGCAGCGCCCATCTGGGTCCCAAGGCGCCGCGGCTCTTCTACGGCCGCACCCTGCCCTGGTACGGCATCCCGGTGTTGCCACTGGCCTTGTGGGGGCTTTGGCGCGGCCGCCGGCAATGGACCCGAGCCTGGCCCGCCGCGCCTGCCCTGCTCTGGCTGGTGACGCTGACGGTCTTGTCGCTGGCGGGCGACGCCCGCGAACTGTATGCGATGCCCCTGCTGCTGCCGCTGGCGCTGCTGGCCATCACCGGCTTGCGCGCCGGCGAAGCCCACCGCGGCTGGCGCGCGCTGTCCGGCTTCAGCCTTCTGCTCTGCCTGACGCTGGGCGCCGTCGTGCTGGCGATCGCCTGGGTGCTCTCCACAGGCGAGTCCGCGCAATTCGCCCGCCACCTGCTGCACCGCAAATTCACCGACTGGCATCCGCAATGGCACCCGTGGACCTGGATGGCCTTCGGCCTGATTGCCGGCGGCGTGGCCTGCTTATGGCGGCGTTTCCCATCAAACACGGCTCCCGGCTTTGCTTGGCGCTGGAGCCTGACCATCGTGCTGTTGTGGGGTGGTCTAGCCACATTGTGGCTGCCGGCGCTGGATCACGGTATGCGCTATCGCGAAACTTTCGCTCCACTGCGCCCCGTCCTCGCCGACATCGGCCGACAGGGCGAGTGCGTCGCCAGCGTCGGCCTGGGCGAGCCGCAACGCGCGCTGCTGGACTACTACGCCGACTACCGCACGCTGCGGCTGGAAAGCACGCCGCAGGCCAAAAACTGCCGCTGGCTGCTGGTCCAGTCCCTGCACGACCAGTTGCCGCCCTACCTGGCCGGCCTGAAGCCCGCGGAAAGTTTTCAACGTCCGGGCGACCCCAAGGAGCGCTTCCGCCTTTACCGGCTGGAGCAGCCGCTGGGCCTGCTGTTGAAGGCCAAGAAATAATTACAAAGGAATCAATTTCAGGCGAAACCGTCACAATTCGTCACATTTTGCCCAATATTCCTTAACAATCACAGCGCCGGGATAACGTAGCCTTAACCCTTTTTTTCTTGAGGTTATGGTATGTCGGCGCTGAACGCAGTGGATTTGTTCTGGTCCCTGGCCAGTGGGCGCTTCTCCCGCGAGGACGGATTCGACGAAGGGAAGAACCGCTGTAAATTCGCGCTACGCGGACTGCTGACCTTGCCATGGACTCTACGCTGGCTGGATAGCTGGGGCCAACCCGCTCTACGCCGCCACCTGCAGGCTAATCCTAGGCTGGCCTGCAAGCTCCATCGCCCCTACCTATATCGTTCTCTTGGCCCAAGCGGCAAACTGGCGGCCTTGCGCGAACACTATCAGACGCTGGCCGAACGAGTGTCTCCCACCGCCTACCGCAGCCTGCTCAGCGACGCTGGCCTGACGCTGGCCGAGTTGCTCGGCAAAAACGACGCCGCGATCATGGCGGTGCTAACGCACCGCCACAGCTTCGACAAAGAGGGCGAACTATCCTTGCAAATTTGCTCGGAGGAGCGGGTCGCCATCGCCACGCTGACTTTCACCATCACCCGCCGCCAGGGCGAAACCGCCATCATCATCGGCGGCCTGCAAGGCCCGCGCAAACCCCATGGCGCGGAAGCCGTGCACCAGCTGACCAAGCAAAGTCATGGGCTGTTTCCCAAGCGCTTGGCAGTGGAGGCCTTGATCGCGCTGGCTCGGGAGATAGGCGCCAGCCAGATACTGGCGGTCAGCAAATGGCAGCATATCTACAGCTCTTGGCGCTATCGTCGTGAATTCTTCGCCGATTATGATAGCTTCTGGGACACCTTCGATGCCCAGCCCACCGCTTGCAAACGTTTCTTCAGCCTGCCTCTGCAATTGCCGCGCAAGCCCCTGACCGAGATCGCCAGCAAGAAGCGCGCGGAATATCAGCGGCGCTACGCGCTGCTGGACGAACTGAACAGCCAAAGCCGCCGCGCCGTCACGCTCCCGGCCGCCGCAAACTGAAGGCGGGCTCGGCGCGGCTGAACTCGTCGCCTCCCAATTTGCCCACCAAGGCCAGGACCTCGCCCGCCACGCGACCATCGCGCCACGCCTCATCCGCCACATGTACGTGACGCACCTCGCCCAACACCAGGTTGCCGGCGCCCGCGCCATCGCCCAAGGCCAGGCACTGGGTCAACACGCACTCGAAGCGAAGCGGCGCCTGCTCCACACCCGGCGCCCTCACCTGCCGGCTGCGCGCCTTGGCTACACCAGCCAGATCGAACTCGTCCACATCCGGCGCGTAAGGGCCGCAGCTCAGATTCATCTCTTCCGCCAAGCGTTCCGGCACCACGTTAACCACAAACTCCCCGGTAGCGCGAATATTAGCCAAGGTGTCCTTCACCCCGCCGTCGGCCGGCGTCAGAATGCTCAGCGCCAGCACCGGCGGCTTCACGCTGGCCACGGTGAAAAAGGAAAACGGCGCCAAGTTGGCCACGCCCCGCAAATCCTGGGTGCTGACCCAGGCAATGGGCCGGGGCAGCACGCTGCCCACCAGCAAGGGATACACCGCTTCGGGCGGCAGCATCTTGATGTCGCAGTCCATATCAACTCCTCTCTGATGCCATCATTCTAATGCTGCAAAGCAGCAAAATACTAGCACGCCAAATGCGCCCGGCGATGGTGTCGCAACCGCTCGGCAGGTAAAATGGCGTGATGAACTCACCTCGTTTTATCCATCTGCGCCTCCACTCGGAGTTCTCCATCACCGACGGCATCGTGCGCCTGGATGACGCCATCAAGCGCGCCATCAAGGACAATATGCCCGCGGTGGGCATGTCCGATCTGATGAACATCTTCGGCATGGTCAAGTTCTACAAGGGCTGCCGGGACAAAGGCATCAAGCCCATCGTGTCCTGCGATGTCTGGCTGGAAAACGAGGAAGACCGCGATAAGCCTTATCGCCTGATGCTGACGGTCAAGAACCGTCAGGGCTACGGGCGCTTGTGCGAACTGCTGGCCGACGCCTATACCCACAACCAGTACCGCGGCCGTGCCGAGCTCAAGCGCGCCTGGCTGGAAAACGGCGACAACAGCGGCCTGATCTGCCTGTCCGGCGCTCACCTGGGTGACGTTGGCCAAGCCTTGCTGATGGGCCAGCGCGACGAAGCGCGCCGCCGCGCCGAATATTGGGAACGCTGCTTCCCGGACAATTTCTACCTGGAACTGCAACGCCTGGACAACCCGCAGGTGGAAAACGCGGTGCAAGCCTCGCTGTGGCTGGCCGGCGAGATCGGCCTGCCGGTAGTGGCCACCCACCCGATCCAGTTTATGGACCCGGACGATTTCAAGGCCCACGAGGCCCGCGTCTGCATCGCAGAGGGCTTCACCCTGGGCGACAAGCGCCGGCCGCGCAGCTTCGAGGAAAACCAGTACTTCCTGTCCACTGACCAGATGCTGGAGCGCTTCGCCGACATTCCAGAAGCGCTGGAAAACTCAGTGGAAATCGCCCGCCGCTGCAATATCAGCGTGCAACTGGGCAAAAACTACCTGCCGCAATTCCCCACCCCGGACGGCATGACACTGGACGACTACCTGGTGCACCTGTCCCAGGAAGGCCTGGAAGAACGGCTGGCCAAGCTCTACCCCGACCCGGAAGTCCGCGCCCAAGAGCGGCAGCGTTACGACGAGCGCTTGAAGATCGAGTGCGACACCATCATCCAGATGGGCTTCCCCGGCTACTTCCTGATCGTTGCCGACTTCATCAACTGGGCAAAAAACAATGGCTGCCCGGTGGGGCCGGGCCGCGGCTCCGGCGCCGGTTCGCTGGTGGCCTACAGCATAGGCATCACCGATATCGATCCGCTGGCTTACGCGCTGCTGTTCGAACGCTTCCTCAACCCCGAGCGGGTATCGATGCCCGACTTCGACATCGACTTCTGCCAAGACAACCGTTACCGCGTGATCGAGTACGTGCGCCAGAAATACGGCGCCGAGGCGGTATCGCAAATCGCCACCTTCGGCACCATGGCCGCCAAGGCGGTAGTGCGCGACGTTGGCCGGGTGCTGGACCTGCCCTATATGTTCTGCGACGGCGTATCCAAGCTGATTCCGGCCGCGCCCGGCAAGCAGTATTCACTGGACGACGCAGTAGAAATGGAGCCGGTGCTGCGCGAGCGACTGGAAAACGAGGAAGAGCTGCGCGAGCTATGGGAACTGGCCAAGAAGTTGGAAGGCCTGACCCGCAACATCGGCATGCACGCCGGCGGCGTCTTGATCGCGCCGGGCAAAATCACCGACTTCTGCCCGATGTACCAAGCCAGCGCCGACGGCGCGGTGCCGGTATCGATGCTGGACAAGGACGATGTGGAAAAAGTGGGCCTGGTGAAGTTCGACTTCCTGGGCCTGCGCAACCTGACCATTATCGAACTGGCGGTCAACTACATCAAAAACCTGGACCCGAGTTTCGACACCAATCTCAACCTGCTCGAGTTCACCGACCCCGCCGCCTACAAAGTACTGCAACAGGCCAACACTACCGCCGTATTCCAGCTTGAATCGGACGGCATGAAACGGCTGCTGGAAAAACTGAAGCCAGACCGTTTCGAAGACATCATCGCTGTGCTGGCCCTGTATCGACCCGGCCCGCTCGGCTCCGGCATGGTGGACGACTTCATCCTGCGCAAAGCCGGCAAGCAGGAGGTCGATTACTACCACCCGGACCTGCAGGCCTGCCTGGACCCAACTTACGGCGTGATCGTGTATCAGGAACAAGTGATGCAGATCTCGCAGATCATCGGCGGCTACACCCTGGGCGGCGCCGACATGCTGCGGCGCGCGATGGGCAAGAAGAAGCCCGAGGAAATGGCCGAACACCGCGGCAAGATCGCCCAGGGCGCGGCCACCAAGGGCTACGATCCCAAGTTGGCCGAGATGCTGTTCGACCTGATGGCCAAGTTCGCCGAGTACGGCTTCAACAAGTCGCACACCGCCGCCTACGCCGTGGTGTCCTACCAGACCGCCTGGCTCAAGGCCCATCACACCGCGGCCTTCATGGCGGCCACCATGTCCTCTGAATTGGACAACACCGACCAGCTCAAGGTGTTCTACGACGACAGCGTGGACAGCAAAAACGGCCTGATCTTCCTGCCGCCGGACATCAACCAGAGCTACTACCGCTTCGTGCCGGTAGACCGCAAACACATCCGCTACGCCTTGGGCGCGATCAAAGGCACCGGCGAAGCGGCTGTCGACCACATCGTCGCGGTACGCGCGGAATCCGGCCCGTTCAAGGACCTGTTCGACTTCTGCCGCCGCACCGATAAAAAAATCGTCAACAAGCGCGTGATCGAGGCGCTGATCCGCGCCGGCGCCTTCGACAGCATCGAACCCAACCGGGCCAAGTTGTTCGGCAATGTCGGCCTGGCGATGAACGCCGCCGAGCAAGAACACGCCAACGCCAATCAGGGCGGCCTGTTCGACATGTTCGGCGACGATGTCGCCCCCAGCGTGGAAATGGTGGAAATCAAGCCGTGGAGCGACGCAGTCAAACTGGCGGAGGAAAAGCTGGCCATCGGCTTCTATCTGTCAGGCCATCCCTTCGCCGCGTACGCCAAGGAAATTCGCGGCTTCATCAAAACCCCGCTGTCCCGGCTCAGCCCGCGTAAAGAGCCGCAACTCCTGGCCGGTTTCGTCACTGGCATCCGAGTCAAAGTGGGCAACCGCGGCAAAATGGCCTTCGTCCAGTTGGATGACGGCAGCGCCAAGCTGGAAGTCAGCCTGTTCGCTGAAAGCTTCGAAGCCAACCGCAGCCGGTTGAAAGACGACGTAGTACTGGTGATAGAAGGCAAAGTAAGCGAGGACAACTTCTCCGGCGGCCTGCGCATCGTCGCCGATAAAGTCTATGAATTGGGCGAGGCGCGCAGCCGCTACGCACGCAGCCTGTCGCTGAAGCTTGCCGGCAAGGTGGACGTTAGCAAGCTCAAGTCCCAACTGCATCCGTTCCGCAGCGAGGACGCCGGCTGCCCGGTGCGCATCCATTACAACAACGGCGCGGCCAGCGGCGATCTGATGCTGCCCCCGCCCTGGGGCGTCCGCTTGGACGACGGCCTCTTGCTGGCGCTGCAGGACTGGCTGGGCAACGACAAGGTCAAAGTGATGTGGTGAGCCGCCGCGCTCGCTGCAAGCCGCGCCCAGCGCGGCTTTTTTCTTGTCCCGCGCCTTTGCAAGCGCCGGACATTGCAGTAGGCTTCCCCGCTCAAACGCACACGCAAAAGGATGTTTTCAGATGATGGCACGCCCGGCGCAACTCCAAGACATCGCCCCGGTCTTCCAGATCGAACAAGCGGTATTCGGTCATCACGTCTACCCGGACTTTTTCTTCCGCCAGGCTCACGACCTGTGGCCGGACCTATTCTTCGTCGCGCCAGGCGCTCAAGACGGAGAACTGGGCGGCTACATCATCGGCGCTCCAGGCAGCGGGCAAGGAGAATTCTGGATTATGTCGCTGGCGGTCCATGAGCATTGCCGCGGACAGGGCCTCGGCAAGCAACTGCTGCAGGCCTTGCTGCAGGCGCTGCGGGCGCGCCAGGCCAGCCACGCGAAACTGACGGTCCACCCCGACAACTCCGCGGTCAGGCTGTACCAAAGCCAGGGCTTCTCCGTTATCGAACATCAGCCTCATTACTTCGGCCACAGCGATCCACGCCTGGTCATGCGCGTGGATTTCTAGTTTCCAGACGCGCGAAAGCCTCCCATG
>NZ_JALCYU010000026.1:0-32281 GCF_023507765.1 Chromobacterium sp. IRSSSOUMB001 | reverse complement strand
TGAATATCCATAAAGAGTATTTGCCAACTCCCGCCCCATACCCCGACTATCCATAAAAAACGGGCCGGCGAAACGCCGGCCCGTACCGTTGCGAGGACCTGAAACCGCTTATTCCCGCCGCACATCCAGCAGTTCGTGCAGCTGATTCAGCGTGGAATCGTCCTTGACCACATGTTGCAGCCACTCTTCCAGGCTCATCTCGGCCCAGCGCGCCGCGCGTTCGGCCAATAAGGCCACCGGGCTGTGCGGTTCGTTGCTGCGGAAGTAACGAGCGACTTCGCTCAACATCAGCACCGCTTCCTGGCGGCTGCGGATCTGGCCGTTGAAGGCGACGGGGGCCGTCGAAGCGGCGGGGGTGGGCGCGCTATAGCTTTGGGTCACGGCTTTTCTTTCCACGGCGGGTTCGACGGGAGCCGGCGCAACGCCGGCCGGCGCGGTTTGTTGACGGTAACGCAGCACCAGGTCCTGGCAGGCGTAGATGCCGTTGCGGATATCCGCCAGGCTGGGCGCTTCGCCGCCGAAGCGCTGGTCCACTTGCTCGTCCAGCGCTTCATAGCGGCCCAGCGCCTCTACCAGCGCTTCGGCCTGGCTCTGGAACCAGGCGTGACCGGATAGATTTGCGTTCTTTTCGAACTCGTCGCCGGAGAGCTTGCCCTCGGCGATGGCGGCGGCCTTGGCGTCGGCGTCTTTCAAGCCCAGGTTTTCCACGTCGCGCGATTGCTGCCAGTCGTTCCAGCCGTAAGCGCCGAACTCGGGCTTCAGCAACGGCACGTTGCGGATGGCCAGCCCCAGCTGCTGGTTCAGCCATTCCAGCTTGCCGACGCGTTCGTCCAGATCGTGCGGGTCCAGTTCCGGATAACCGCTCTCCCAGTATTGACGCAGCCAGCCGTCCAGCGCGGCCAGGCCCAGGGCCAGGCCGGAGATGCCGTTGGCCTGGACCTGGGCTTCCGCGTACCAGGCCAGCAGTTGCAGGTCTTTGCTGCTTTGACGCAGCGCGTCTTCGCACAGGCGGATGACTTTGGGCCATTCCGCCGTTTTGAGGGTTTGCTCCCAATCGCCTTGCGACAAGCCCGGGTCGTCGCTGCGGCGGGCTTCGCGAATCTGGTCGAAGAGAGTGGAGTAAGCCAGGTCCTCGCCCGCCGGCGATGAACCGGGGATGGGAGCCAGCAACTGCTCCACGGTTTGTTCGATGTTTTCCATGCTTGTGTGGCTTCTATATATAGAGAGGTTGCGATCAGCCCTTGCCGACTTCCGGCATGGTGGAGATCAGCGAGGCGCCGCAGCTGACTTTATGGCCTTCCAAGGCCACCGGCTTGCCGCCCACCACCCAGGTGGGGTCGCCTTCCACGATGGTGCAGTTGACGTGCCCCTGCTGCGGGCAGGTGACGGAGTCGCCCAGGCAGGCGACCTGCTTGCCGAACAAGGTGGTGCTGGAAGCGGCGCTGACGACATTGCCGCCATGATCGGTGGGGTCGCCCAATCGGATCACGCGTTTCATGCGGTAGTCTCCTTGCGCGGCGGCCTGGCCATGGCCAGCGCCACGTGGTCGTTGCTGAATTGGGTGAGGACGGCCGGCGCGGCCAGCCGCGCGCTGTGGCTGACGACGGCGGCGGCCAGCATGGCGTCGGCGGCGACGCCGACGTCGCCCCAGTCCCGCGCCAGATTGCTGGCCTCCTCGATGGGGTGCAGTTCCACCTTGTGCCGGCTCAAGGCGCTGGCGATGGCCGCCAGGCGCACGCCGCCACCGTCGACGTCTCCGCTGTTGTGGGTCAGCCAGGCCAGCTTGGCTGCTTGGTCGTTTTCCGGCTTGGCCTCCTCCGGGCTGAACGGGTAGTCCAGCAGCGCAGCGTTGACCAGAGCGTTGTCCAGCACCGCTTGCAGCTGGCGCGCCAATTGCAGCGCGCGCTCCTCCTGCACCGCGACGGCGCTGGACTGGCCCACCTGGGCCAGCACCGGCAACTGGGCCAGCCCGGCCTGATAACGGGCCGGCACCGTGCCCCAGCTGCCGCTGGAACGGCTGAAGTCCTTTTCCCAGTACGGCTGGTAAGGATCGGCGCCCTCGGCCACGGCGACCGGGCCGAGCTCGGGCTCCGGCAGCTGCTCGCGCAGGAACAGCAAAGCCGCCACCGCCAAGCCGGACTTGCCCAAGCGGCGCCGGCGCGCCGTCGCCGCGGCGTCCTGCGAGTCGTCTTCGTCGGCGCCTTGCAGCAGGAGCGGCGCGTCGGCGCCGAGCACGATCACGCCCGGCAGTTCCGGCTCCTGTTGCAGCAGCTGCCGCGCGCGGTCCGCCACCGTGCCGGTGCCGGCCCCCGCCAGGAAGCGCGCCTCCGGCGTCGGCCAATCGTCTTCCAGCGTGTCGGCCATCGCCTCCGTCTGCCATTCCTTGGCCGCGGCGATCTGCTCGATGCCGGACTCGCTGGGCAGCACTTCCATCATCAACGGCAGCCAGGCCGCGCCGGGCGCGACCGCGTAGAGCTCCCGCAGCGCCTCGACCACATGCGGCCGCAAGGCTTGCAGCGCTTCGTCGGCGTCGATGTCCGCCGCGTCCAGGCACGACCACAGGCAGCCGTCCGGCGCTTCAACTAGCCAGCTCGGCTCGCCGTTGGCCGGGACGGCGCGCGCCCACAGCCAGCGGCAGTCCACCGCCGCCTGGCGTTCGCGCAATTCGGCCAGGTGCCGTTCGCGGGCGGCGTCGCGCGCGGACTGGCGCTCGGCCTCCGCCGCGGCCTCCTGGTCCGCCTCTTCCTGCTTGGCCCGCTTTTCCTTCAGATAGCCCCACAGCTTGACGCCGGCGCTGAGCAGCATAGGCGGCCCCAGATGCAGCAGCAGGATGGCCGACGGGCTGATGCGCTGCCAGCTTTGCGGCAACACCAGCCACAGCAGCCCCCACCAGGCGACAGTGCTGACGCCGAACAGGCCCAACATTTTCCACATGGACGCGATTCCTCAGCTCAGCCGCACTTTGACCTGCTCGCCCTTGAGCGAGACGGCGATCTTCTTCACCGGCTTGCCGCTGGCCATGCGCGCCAGCAGATCGCTGGAGATCTGCGCCAGCAGGGTACGGGTCAGGATGGCGTCGGCGTTGCGCGCGCCGCTGTCCACGTCCAGGCAGCGCGCCGCCATCTGTTCCGCCAGTTCCTCAGGGAACTCCACTTGCGCGCCGTGGTTGTCGGCGATGCGCTGACGGATCTTGTTCAGTTTGAGGCCGACGATGGCGCGCAGCACTTCATCGCTGATAGGCAGATAGGGCACGATGGTCAGGCGGCCGAGGAAGGCTGGCTTGAACACGCTTTGCAGCGTGGGCCGCAGGATCTCCACCAGGTCTTCCGGCGTCGGGTCGCGGGTTTCGCCCTCGACAGTGACGCCGTGCTCGCAGGCGCGCATCACCAGATCGGTGCCGGCGTTGGAGGTCAGCAGAATGATGGTGTTCTTGAAATCGACCTCCCGGCCTTCGCTGTCTTCCAGCAGGCCTTTGTCGAAGACCTGGAAGAACAGCTCCATCACGTCCGGATGGGCTTTCTCCACCTCGTCCAGCAGCAGCACCGAGTAAGGCTTGCGCCGCACCGCCTCGGTCAGCACCCCGCCTTCGCCGTAGCCGACATAGCCCGGCGGCGAGCCCTTGAGGCCGGACACGCTGTGCGCTTCCTGGTATTCCGACATATTGATGGTGATCAGATTGCGCTCGCCGCCGTACAGAGCCTCGGCCAGCGCCAGCGCGGTTTCGGTCTTGCCCACGCCGGACGGCCCCACCAGCAGGAACACGCCCTTGGGCTTGCCCGGGTCTTCCAGATTGGCCTTGGCGATCTGCACCCGCTCGGCGATCTGCTCCAAGGCGTGGTCCTGACCGATGACGCGCGCGCCCAGCAGCGAGGCCAGCTTCTGCACCTGCTCCAGCTCATTGCTGACCATGCGGCCCAGCGGGATGCCGGTCCAGCCGGAAATCACGTCGGCGATCACGCTCTCGTCCACGCACTCGAAAGCCAGCGGCTGGTGCTTTTGCAATTCGCGCAGCGCCTTGCGCTTGGTCTGCAGCGGGCTCAACTTCTTGCCCTTGGTCGGCTTGGCCTCGGCCTGCTGCTGTTTGAGCTCGTCGATTTCCGCGATCAGCTTTTGCTGCTCGTCCCAGGCGGCGTGCAGCTTCTCCAGGTCCGCCTGCAGTTCGGCGCGCCGGGCTTCCAGCTCCACGATGCGCTCGGCGTGACCTTCTTCGCGCTGCAGCGCGGTCACTTCGCGGTCGATATTGTCTATCAGCACCGACACGTCCTCGATCGGGCCCGGCTTGCCGGCGCGCGACAAGGCGACGCGAGCGCAGGCGGTGTCGAGCACGCTGATGGCCTTGTCCGGCAGCTGGCGGCCTGCGATGTAGCGGCTGGACAGATGCACGGCGGCGGCCACCGCCTCGTTGAGGATTTCCACCTTGTGGTGCTCGGCCATCGCCGGGGTCAGGCCGCGCACCATCTGCACGGCGATTTCCGGCGCCGGCTCTTCCACCTTCACCACCTGGAAGCGGCGCGCCAGCGCGGCGTCTTTTTCAAAGTACTTCTTGTACTCGGCCCAGGTCGTCGCCGCGATGGTGCGCAGCTCGCCGCGCGCCAACGCCGGTTTCAACAGGTTGGCCGCGTCGTTCTGGCCGGCCGCGCCGCCGGCACCGATCAAGGTATGAGCCTCGTCGATGAACAGGATGATGGGCACCGGGCTGGCCTTGACCTCGTCTATCACCTGGCGCAAGCGGTTCTCGAACTCGCCCTTGACGCTGGCGCCGGCCTGCAACAGGCCCAGGTCCAAGGTGCGCAGGGTGACGCCGGCCAGCACCGGCGGCACTTCGCCGTGCACGATCTTGCGCGCCAGGCCTTCCACCACCGCGGTCTTGCCCACGCCCGGCTCGCCGGTGAGGATGGGGTTGTTCTGCCGGCGGCGCATCAGGATGTCTATCATCTGACGGATTTCGACGTCGCGGCCCAGGATGGGATCGATCTTGCCGGCCTTGGCCTGGGCGGTCAGGTCTATCGTGTATTTGTCCAGCGCCGGGCTGCCGCGCTTGCCGGCCGCGGGCGCGGCCATCGCCGGCGCGGCGTCCTCGCTCGCCGCCGGCGCGTTGGCCGAGGCCTCGCCGCCGTGCTGGCGCAAGGCGGCGTAAGCGCCCTGCAGCCGGCCGGCGTCCTGGCGCGCCAAGGCGGCGGAGCCGGATTGCAGCGCGCCGCGCAGCGCCTCGTCCTGCCACAGCGCCAGCAGCAGGTCCAAAGTGGACACGTCGGCCTGCCCTTGCTCCGCGCTGGCCAGCAGCCAGGCCTTCTCCAGCCACTTGGGCAGCCAGGCGGACAGCACCGGGTTGCGGGTGTTGCCGCTGCGGAAGGCGTCCAGCGCGGCTTCCAGCTCGCGCTCGATGCGCGGCAGGTCCGCGCCCAGCGCGTGCAGCGCCGCCAGCGCGGCGTTATTGTCCTGGTCGAACATCGCCAGCAGCGCGTGTTCGATCTCGATTTCAAAATGCGTGCGCGCCAGCGCGCGGCTGGCCGCCTGCTCAATCGCCTGGCGGGCGGTGGGGGTCAGCCTGTCGATCAGGGCTTTCAGGGATACGGACATATCGTTCCAATACGCTCAAAATGAAAAGTCGATTCCGCCCGCGCCGCTCAATGCAGCAGCGCGTAGCGCATGTCTTCCGGGTCTTGTTTCTGCGGGCCCAGCCAGCAATTGCCGCCCAGGCGCAAATCCGCCGGGCCGCCCAGCTGCGCCGCCGGCACGTCGCGCTTGTCCAGCACCAGGCTGACGTCCGCCGCCAGATTGTGGCCGACGGCGAATTGCAGCAGCGCCTGCAAGGCCTGCGCGCCGGGGCCGCCGGGCAGCAGGGCCTCGAACTGGGCGCGGCGCATGCTGCCCAGCCGCAGCTGCAGCTTGGTCTGGCGGTCCCAGACTCGGGAACCGGCGAACAAGGACACGCCCAGCTCGCTCTCGCTGTCGCCCAGCCGGCTTTGTTCCGCCGCCGGCACCTGCATCCACTGGCCGACGAACTGCTCCAGCGCGGCGTCCACGCCGAAAAAGCCCTGGATCAGCGTTTCCAGCGCCTGCGCCGACAAGGGCTTCTGGCTGAGCAGGCCGGCGTAATAGATGAACAGGTTTTCGTCCAGGCTCGCGTCCGGCCCCATCTGCTTGCGCAGCTGCGACAGGCCCAGGCCGCCCAGGTCCAGCAGGTTGCGGGTGAAGCCGTCGCGCTCGCCGGCCTCCACTTCCAGCCAATAGCGGTATTTGCGCCAGGCGCCGAAGAACAAGGCGGTGGCGCGATGGCTGAAGATGTCCAGGAAGGCGTGCAGCGATCCGTCCTTGTACTGCTGGCGACGCTCCAGCAGCAGCTCGGTGTAACTGGTGGGCAAGGCGCCGCTGGGCCCGGTCAGCCCGATGAAGCTGACCGTCATTTCGTCGGTGGCGTCCAGCTGCTCCGGCTCCTTGGCCGGCTGATAACGGCTCAGTTCGCTGGGCGGGAAGGACAGCGAGGCCAGCGAGCGGAAACGCAGGCTGGCCGGCAGCCGGCCGCGGCGCTCGCCGCGCTTGCGCGCGGACAGGCCCAGGATACGCACCGCCTGGAAGAAGCCGAACTGGCTGGCGTCGCGCGCCAGCTCCAGCTTCAGATCACGAGGGCTTCGCCGGCTCGGGCTGGCCATGAGGCTACCTCCTCGTCTTGTTGAACCGCATGCACCCGCAGGCGGGTGAAACTATTGGGCGCGCAATACAGCGCGAAGAAACGCTCCAGCACCGCGGCGAACAGATAGACGCTGCCGCCGACGTAGTAATCCGGGTCCAGCGTCAGGCGGATTTCGCTGCCGCGCACGAAGCCGCTGAAATCGCGGCCGGACACGCGGGTCACCGCCGGCTGGCTTTCAATCCCCACCACGCCCTGGATCTGGCGCACATTCACCGGGGAATCGGTCAGGTTGTACAAGGCCAGCATTTCCTGCAAGGCGGCGCAGCCGGAGTCCACGATGGACATGTAGTTCAGCGACAGATGCGACACCAGCCGCCATTGCACCGCGCGGCCTAGCGGGCAGCGCTGGCTGGCGCTGGGCTTGCGCAGCAGGCGCACGCGCTTGACCACGGAATGGCCGGGCAGGGAAAAATCCGTGCGCTGGGTGGACTGGCTGCCGCCAAACGGAATCTGTTCCGGCAGATCGCGGTTGCTGCACAGCAGCTCCAGGCTCAGCACCTCGGTGGCCGGCCGCACCGCGTTGAACTCCAGGTCCGCCAGATGCAGCTCCAGATCAGTGCCCTTGTCGCTCTGGCGCGGCGACGGCTCCCGGCTGGCGTGCCAATAAAAGCGCGGCGCCTTCTTTTCGCTGCCGTGGCGTATCGCGTAAAACGGCGGCACCTCCTCGCTGCTTTCGCCGTCGCCGGATTTCTCCACCCTCACCACGCGCTTGATCTGGATCGCCTCGTAAGCCTGCTGCTTGCGCGCGTCCACCAGCACCGGGTAGCTGGCTTTCTGGTGGGTGACGCGGATGGGCTCGCCCGGCTGGGTGAACAGATTGACGATGGGGGTGCAGCCCAGCTTCAGGTGCTGGGCCTGCAACTGGGTCTGCAGCCGGTTGTGGCGCTCGCTGTCCGGGTATTCGTCCAGCAGCAGGCGCAGCACCAGCTTCTCGCCGTCCAACCGCGCCGCCGCCTTGTCCAGCTGCAGCAGATCGACGAACAGGAATTTGTCCGGATAGCAGAAGTACTCGGTCAGTAGCCGATAGCCCATGAAGGAGCGCTCGTCGTAGTCCAGCAGGCCCTCGTCGCGGCCGAAGCCCACCGCCCGCAGGCTGCTCGCCGGCAGTTTGCGCGTACGCGCCGGGTCTTCGCTGCCGTCGCCCACGCTGACGCCCTGGACATTGGACAGCAGCATCTCGTACAGCAAATGCATCAACGCCGGCTCGCCGTCCAGGAAGAAGCGCAGCGATTGCAGGCCGATGGCGTTGACCGCCAGGCCGCCGTGGGTGTGGAACTCCAGCGTCAGCACCGCCGCCGCGTCCGGCGCCAGCTGGCGCAGATAGGGCGAGCCGCTGGTCAGCTCCAGCTTGGCCTCGGTCAGCGACAGCGGATACAGATCCACCGGATAAGCGCTGCGGAATTTGCACACCACGCCCTGCATCGCCGGCGCGTGCACCGGCTGGCCGCGTTCCACCCGATAGCGCTTGGCAATTTCCGGCCGCTGCGGATCGCATTCGAACTGCACGATGGTGGCCGAGGGAATCGGCTGCAGATAGTGCGGATACAGCACATTGAGGAAGCTGGCGGCCACCTCCGGATATTCGTCGTCCAGCTTCTTGTGGATGCGCGCGGCCAGGAAGGCGAAGGACTCGATCAGCCGTTCGGTGTGCGGGTCTTCGCACTGGTCGCCTTCCATTTGCAGGCGGCCGGCGATCTTGGGATAGCGGCGCGCGAACTCGCCGGACAGCTGGCGCAGGTGTCCGAGTTCGCGTTCGTAATACGGCAATAAGGATTCAAGCATTAAGGCTCACGCGCAATTCATCAAATATTCATTTCAGCAGGCGAGCGCCGCCCGCCCTGTTTTAGTGTTTGTGCCCGGCCAAGTCTTCAGCCGCCCCAATACCGCAGCGGCAAACGCCAGTCCAGACCATGCCGCCAGGCGTAGTACAGCCACAAGCCCACGGCGGTATACAGCAGCGGCAGCAGGTTGTAAGCCAGCAGTTCCAGCCAGGAACGCAGTTCCGACTCCCCGCTCGCTTGTCGGATCGCCTTGGGGAAGCGGCCCTCGTAGCTCAACAGCAGCGAGGCGTAATGACCCAGGCCCCAAATCACGAACACCGGCGTCAACGCCAGGCGCAACCACAAGAAGCTGCGCCCCAGATCGAAACCGCCCGGCAGGCTCAGCCGCGACACCGTCCACATGCTGCTCAAGGGATTCGGCCACTTGCTGCGCAGCCGCTTCGGCGCCGGCGCCGCGTCCGCGCCGTCCTCCATGAAGCGGCGGATATATTCCCAGAACGACAGCAAATGCTGGTAGTCCCGGCTCGGCAAGCCGAGGAAGGCGCCGTCCACGCCCAGCGGGCTGTGCGGATTGTCGGTAGACTCCGCCCGCGCCGCCAGCACCAGCATGCCGCCTATGCCCTGGTGATTCGGCATGTCCTTGGGCAGGCCAACATCGATCATGTCCCAATCGTAGGCTTTAACTCCACCTAAAAAACCAGGCCGCAATAAATAAACTTTGCGCGTTTGACGGTTGAAGCGCACCACCAGTCGGCGCATGGTAAAAGCCTCTAAGCACCACATTTTTAGCAAATAACGAAAGAAACAATACCAAACTATCGGAGTGATAACCACAAACCCGACAAAGCCAATCCAAAAGTCTAAATCTGGCTCAAAGTCGAATCCAAAATCGTCTTTACCTGTGGCCAACTGAAAAACTAGAAAGCTTAAAATATAAGTACAGGTATATAACCCATAACAAACCACACCAAATAGAGAGGTCAGCAATCCCCTCTTATCATCATTGTACGTACAGACATCCAAATAGATGTCCGTCTTCCGATAGATAGAACCATTGCAATCCAACTGCTCAGACCGGCTCTCTTTCACATCAATTTCACGGGCATCCGGGTCATAATATACACCCCGCGCCCGCATTTTCTTGGCGTCGTCCTTATTTTCTTCGGCAATGTCTTTCTGGATATCATCAAACCAGGAACCTGGCTTATGTTTGCGCCGCCCCATCGCCAGCGACCATTCCAAAAAATACATAAGCCTCTCTTCCTGTTTTCAAATCGCCATCATCATCCGGCTTTGCCTATAGCCCCAAATAAGACAGCGGCAAACACCAGTCCAGACCGTGTCGCCAGGCGTAGTACAGCCACAAGCCCACGGCGGTATACAACAACGGCAACAAGTTGTAAGCCAGCAGTTCCAGCCAGGAACGCAGCTCCGATTCCCCGCTCGCTTGCCGAATCGCCTTGGGGAAGCGGCCCTCGTAGCTCAACAGCAGCGAGGCGTAATGGCCCAGACCCCAGATCACGAACACCGGCGTCAACGCCAGGCGTAGCCACAAAAAGCTGCGCCCCAGATCAAAACCGCCCGGCAGGCTCAGCCGCGACACCGTCCACATGCTGGTCAAGGGATTCGGCCACTTGCTGCGCAGCCGCTTCGGCGCCGGCACCGCGTCCGCGCCGTCCTCCATGAAGCGGCGAATATATTCCCAGAACGACAGCAAATGCTGGTAGTCCCGGCTCGGCAAGCCCAGGAAGGCGCCATCCACGCCAAAATCCCGATAAGGATTTTCGTTTTCTTCCGTCTTAACCGCCAATACCAGCATGCCGCCTATACCCTCATGATTCGGCATATTTTTTGGCAAAATGGCGTCAACCTCCTCCCAGTCATAAGCTTTGACCCCGCCCAAAAAACCAGGTCGCAACAAATAGACTTTGCGCGTTTCTCTATTGAATCGCACTATCAATCGGCGCACAGTAAAAGCCTCTAAACGCCAAGCCTTTATTAAATAACGAAAAAAAACAAAATACAACAATGGAACAACGACACTAAATGCTACCAAAGGAAAAATCAAACTAGAGAGAGAAACGACCTCTCCACTCTCATCAAGTCCTGTTACAGCTTGCCGCAAAATAAAAACCAAAAAATCAACGCCACCTATAAGATAAAGACAAACTACTCCCATAAGTAAAGTGATCAAACCTCGTTTATCATCGTTGTAAGTACAAACATCCAAGTAAGCCTTTGTCTTACGGTAGATAGATCCATTGTCATCCACCACCTCTGAACGGCTTTCATGGATATCCGACTCTTTCGCCGTCCGCAAATGCCCTAGGCCTTGAGCGAACAGTTTTTTCTCATGTTTTTTTTCACGCTCGGCATTCTTCTTTTGTTGCTCATCCCATATCGAACCAGGTTTGTAGCGCTTGTGGTCCAAGACCACCATCCATTCCAATAAATACACAACTCTCGCCCCATGCTTGAGACACACGCGAACTAGCTCACAGCTTGCCCATCACTGAGCGCCACAGCCTTAAAGGGCCAACCACTTAAACGCCCAAGTACTGCAAAGGCAAACGCCAGTCCAGACCGTGCCGCCAAGCGTAGTACAGCCACAGGCCCACGGCGGTGTACAGCAGCGGCAGCAGGTTGTAAGCCAGCAATTCCACCCCGGAACGCAGCTCCGATTCCCCGCTCGCTTGTCGAATCGCCTTGGGGAAGCGGCCTTCGTAGCTCAACAGCAGCGAGGCGTAATGGCCCAGGCCCCAGATCACGAACACCGGCGTCAGCACCAGACGCAACCACAAGAAGCTGCGTCCCAGATCGAAACCGCCCGGCAGGCTCAGCCGCGACACCGTCCACATGCTGGTCAAGGGATTCGGCCACTTGCTGCGCAGCCGCTTCGGCGCCGGCACCACGTCCGCGCCGTCTTCCATGAAACGACGGATATACTCCCAGAACGACAGCAGGTGCTGGTAATCCCGGCTCGGCAAGCCGAGGAAGGCGCCATCCACTCCAAAATCCCGATAAGGATTTTCGTTCTCTTTAGTCTTAACCGCCAATACCAGCATGCCGCCTATGCCCTCATGATTCGGCATGTTTTTTGGCAAAATGGCGTCGACCTCTTCCCAGTCATAGGCCTTGACCCCTCCCAGAAACCTAGGCCGTAACAAATAGACTTTACGCGTCACCCTATTGAAACGGACTACCAATCGACGTTTGGTGAAGGCTTCTAAACGCCAAGCCTTTAGCAAATAACGAAAGAAACAGCCCCAAACTACAGGAGTGATAACTGCAAACCCGACAAAACCAATCCAAAAATCCAAATCTGGCTCAAAGTCGAACCCAAAACTATCTTTACCAGTTATTAGCTGAAAAATGAGAAAGCCTAAAATATAAGTGCAGGTATATAATCCATAGCAAATCACGCTAAACAGAAGGGTCAGCAAGCCTCTCTTATCATCATTGTAAGTACAGACATCCAAATAGGTACTCGTTTTTCGGTAGATAGAGCAATTGTCATCCACCTCCTCTGAACGACTTTCACGAATATTCGACTCCTTCGTTGTCAGCAAATGCCCCAAGCCTTGAGCGAACAGTTTTTTCTCATGTTTTTTTTCACGCTCGGCATTCTTCTTTTGTTGCTCATCCCAGATCGATCCAGGCTTGTAGCGCTTGTGGTCCAAGACCACCATCCATTCCAATAAATACACAACTCTCGCCCCATGCTTGAGACACACGCGAACTAGCTCACAGCTTGCCCATCACTGAGCGCCACAGCCTTAAAGGGCCAACCACTTAAACGCCCAAGTACTGCAAAGGCAAACGCCAGTCCAGACCGTGCCGCCAAGCGTAGTACAGCCACAAGCCCACGGCGGTATACAGCAGCGGCAGCAGGTTGTAAGCCAGCAGTTCCAGCCAGGAACGCAGTTCCGATTCCCCGCTCGCTTGCCGGATCGCCTTGGGGAAGCGGCCCTCGTAGCTCAACAGCAGCGAGGCGTAATGACCCAGGCCCCAAATCACGAACACCGGCGTCAGCACCAGGCGCAGCCACAAGAAGCTGCGTCCCAGATCGAAACCACCCGGCAGGCTCAGCCGCGACACCGTCCACATGCTGCTCAAGGGATTTGGCCACTTGCTGCGCAGCCGCTTCGGCGCCGGCACCGCGTCCGCGCCGTCCTCCATGAAGCGGCGGATATATTCCCAGAACGACAGCAAGTGCTGGTAATCCCGGCTCGGCAAGCCGATGAAAGCGCCGTCCACGCCCAACGGGCTGTGCGGGTTGGCGGTAGACTCCGCCCGCGCCGCCAACACCAGCATGCCGCCTATGCCCTGATGATTCGGCATGTCCTTGGGCAGGCCAACATCAATCATGTCCCAGTCATAGGCTTTGACCCCGCCCAAAAAACCGGGCCGCAATAAATAGACTTTGCGCGTTTGACGGTTGAAACGCACCACCAGACGGCGAAAAGTGAAAGCCTCCAAATGCCATACACCAATAAGATAGCGAAAGAAAACATAAGTAACTAGCAACAAAACACCTATACTAACCAGCAAAAGAACAATATACCCCACATCAAGAGCATCTCCATTTGGAGCTACTCCCCTATCAATGATTGACCACCATTGATTAATATCTCCCCACCACCATGGAACCAAGCCATATAGCAATACCATAAAAACAAAAGTCAACAACCCTCTCTTATCATCATTATATGTACAAACATCCAAATACTTATTTGTCACCCGATAAATAGACCCATTATCATCCAAGCACTCTGATCGACTTTCTTTTATATCGATCTCACGAA
The DNA here is from genome assembly GCF_023507765.1 of Chromobacterium sp. IRSSSOUMB001. Lineage (NCBI taxonomy): Bacteria > Pseudomonadati > Pseudomonadota > Betaproteobacteria > Neisseriales > Chromobacteriaceae > Chromobacterium > Chromobacterium sp. IRSSSOUMB001. The sequence continues at coordinate 19,001 of NZ_JALCYU010000026.1, read as the reverse complement.
AGTCCGGATCATATCGAATACCACGCACCCGCATTTTTTTTTCATCTTCTTTATTATCTTCCACAATATCTTTTTGAATCTCGTCAAACCAGGACCCCGGCTTATGCTTGCGCCGCCCCATGGCCAGCGACCATTCCAGAAAATACATTTCAGCTTACCTCCAAAACCGCGGCATCCAAGGCAGCGCTCTCTTCGGCCACGCTGCCGAAGCTGCCCGCCTTTCGGTTCTTGCGCAAGCAGGATTTGTCACACCAGCTTTCCAGCGCATTGTCGCTGAATATCCAGACCGCCACAGTCAAACCTATACCCACAATGGTGAATAAACGCGCACCGCGCAATAATAACAAGGCCATGCGCTCTGCGGCCAACCTGGCACTGGCTCGCAACGCCAATTTCAACGCCTCCTTGTATAGAGGACCATTTGCTCTCTGCAACATCCACTCCAAAAATGGTCCCGAAGCCCCCAATGCGATACCTGCCCCGACTAAAGCACCAGAAATAGAAACGATACCCCTCAATTGATAAACGAATGATAAATTCGTAGTCTTTCCACCCGCTTTTTGTTTCTCATCAGCTGCACTATCAAAATCTACAAACGCACCGATCCCACCTGCGATCGTACCCAAACTACCGGAGACCAGCTTCAAGGCCCCTACTCCCACCTTGCTGCCACTGATCAGCGCCGGGTTACGGCTCTGGCCGATCTTCTCGCAGACGCTGCCGGTCAGCTCCAGCATCACCGCGCCCAGGCCCAAGCTAGCAGCGAGCAGTTCCCAGGCCTCGCGCTGCGCCGGCTTTTCCCCCAACTTGCCGGCCTTCATCATCACATTCATCATTTCCAGCATCGCCACCACCGAACCGAAGCGCAGGCCGTTCATGCTGTTGGATTTGCTGGCCGCGGTCAGCGCGTTATTGATTTGGTTGCGCTGGGCCTTGGCCGCCGCCACGCTCTTGGCGTCGAAGGCGGCGGGATTAGGATAAGCCGCCGCCAAATCCTTGTTCAGGATCGTGCCCAACGACAGCGACAGCAGCCGGTGGATCACGCCGGCGCGCAGCACCTGCTTGTCCAGCAGCTTGCCGCCCGGCATCCGGGCCAGCCCGGCATGGCCCAGCTGCAGCAACAACAGGTTGACGCCGCCCAGGTGGGCGGTGCTGACGCCGCTGACATGGGCGACGGTTTCCAGCTTCTCGGCCAGGTCCTTGATCTTGGACCACACGTCGCTGATGCCCTTGCCGGCCTCCTGTATTTTTTCATACGGGGACAGCGCGTCGCTAAGCCCGCCTTTCGCCACATAGGCCTCGGCCGCGGTCTTATAATTCAGCATTCCCGCTTTGAACATCATCGCGCTGGGCTTCAGATTTTTGTGTTCTACCTGCTTGATCAACCATTCCTGGCCAATGCTGCAGCTATTGAGGCCGTGCACGCAAAAGCCCATCTGGCCAGCGTAAGCGACGCCGCTCTCAAAATGCTGGTCATCGTAAAACCCCAGGGTGTCGTGCAATAGCGGCGCGTTCAACCACGGCATCAAGTCCTGCGCCCGCTCCTCGTTTTTCTGGTCGCAAACGTCGCCCAGCGCCTTGAAACTATTGAGCACCGCGTTGTAGGATGCCTTGGGCCACAAGCGCTTGGCGTATTTCTCCCACGCCTTGTCACCCACGCGCTTCGCGTTTTGTTTACGCCACTCCTGCCGGACTTTCTCGTACTCTGCCTCATTCTCGTAAATGCCATTGGGCGGGATGGCCCGCAACGCATTGGGATTGGACTGCGCCTGCTTAATGATCTCTGCCCTGGTGATGGCCAGTTTAGGTTCTTGCAGACTGATGGCGCCATTGCGCACCTTCTCCTCCACATCGTTGACCGTGCTGATGATGGCCATCAGTTGCTCGTTCGTATACTTGGCGAACACGGTGCTCTCCGTCGTCATCACCGTATTCAGCCGGGCGATGGACAGATTGCGCCAAGTGTTCAGTTCCTGGGCCAGGCCCAGCGGGTCGTGCAGGACGATGGCCATGCCTTTTTTATTGAGCAGTTCCACGCCCAGGTTTTTCAGCCGCCCGGTGTAGGGGTAAGGCTCATTCTTGATCAGCTTGGCTTCCGCGCCGAAGAAGGGATACATATGATCGTTGAAACGCGGCGCCAGCTTGCGCTCGCCGCCTTCGATGGAGCGGAACTCCACCACCTTGGAGCGCAGGTCGCCCGGCTGCAGCGCATGCGGCTGGACCACGGCCTTGGCCTGGAATTTCTGCAGCTTGTTATGCAGCTTGCTGTCGGACTCGATCTTGCTCAGCGCGGCCTTGGACAGCGGGTCCGGCAGGAACAGCACGCGGAATTCGCTGACATCTTGCGCTTTCTCGATGGAAATCATCGAGGCGTTGATGTCGTCGCCCTTGGTGGTGCAAGTGAACTCCGGAGGCTGCACCGCATCGCCCAGGGCGATTCTGGAGATGTAGCCCTGATGGTTGACCGCCCAGGCGCTTTCCCATTTGAGCTTGCCCGAACGCTTGGTCATTACATATAGGAAACCTTGGCGCATCATACGGACGGTGTAGGCGGCGGTGCGCAGCTTCTTGTCCGCCACGCCCTGGCCCAGGGTGCCGCTGAGTTCCGGAAACTCGGCGTGCCCTTCATCGCTCGCCGCCACCGCATAGCGCAACGGCAGCAGCATCAATCCGGTCTTGCCGCAAAATTTGTTACCGCAGGGGGTTTTAGTGCTCACTTGATTGCTTCCAGGTTTTCCGACGCTGCCTTGCGCCAACTTGCCTCAGGCGTTGAACCGACAATATGGGCCGCCGTCATCACGCAAACTGCGACGGCCTTGGTTTGTTCCAAAACTCCGCGCCAGCGAACAGCAGCCACTCCGTCAACGCCGGGGCTCTGTCTTGCCGGTACTGCTCCAGCTCCGCCGCCACGTCCGGATAGCGCTCTTCGCAGTCCCTTCCCAACAACAACCACAGCGCGACGCAGCCCGCGGCTTCATCCTCGGTGTCCACCCAGGGCAAGGCCGCGGCTTCGCGCAGCCAGCTCAGCGCGAGCGGGAAGTCCGGCCACTGCGCCGCCACCGCGTCGGGGTGCAGTTCACTCAAACCCGCCACCGTGCGCAACAGCTTGTGGTAATGCGCGGCCCAGTCCAGCCGCGCCCAGTGCTCGGCGCGCAGCGACACCGCGCTGGCGCGGCCCTTGGCTTCGTCTATCGCCATATGCCGATACGCGGCCGGATGGGCCGGATAGAACCAATGATCGATAGGCCCCAGCAACTGATTCTTGTCCTCGCCGCTCAGGCTCTGGTCCAACAGGCTCGTAATCCTGGGGTCGTAGTAACGCAGATGATGTTGCCGTCCATCGGGATGCGGCTGGGCGAACAGGCGCTTCAAATGCCTAGCCACCTGCTCCGCCGGCTGCGCGGACCGAAGCCAGGCGCTGACCATGACGGCGCCGCCCTTGCGCAGCGAGTCGCCGATGTCGTCGGTCCCCCGACTTAGCCAGGCCTGGCGCTCCTCCGGTCCAAAGTCCACGGTTTGCGCCAGGTCTATCAGCAGCGGCGCCTGTTCCGGCGCATGGGCAAAAAACGCGTCGTTCAACACCGTGACCGCGGGCTCCGGAAAACAGGCCGCCAACTGCTCCGACGCCAGCGGGTCGCCCAGAGTCCGGTCCAACAGCAGATACCAGCCTTCCGGCGCATCCGCCTGCAAAATTTCATGCAAAGCCTGCATAGTTCCAATCTCTCATCCTGGCCGCAACGCTCAATCCGGATACGGCGCGCTCGCCGCGCCGGCGTGCGCGGCGTCCGCGGCCTGGTAGTTGCAGGGTTGCGGAGGTTTGAACGAAGGGGTGGGCAGACTGGTGCTGGCCGGCCCGCTCCAATCGTGGCTTCCGCCCTTGAAGCTGACGGTGCCCGGCGCATGCAGCTCTATCTTGCCGTCCTTGATCCGCACATAAGCGCCGCCGCTGGTCAGCAGAATCTCCTTCTTGCCGTTCCACAGCTGCTGGCCCTTGATGGCGGTGATCTTGACGTCCTGGTCGCCGGTGACTTCAATGCTGTCGCCCTGCGCCTGCACCTGGATCTTGCCCTTGGCGGCGATCAGCTTCAGTGCGATCTGGTCTTTGACCCCGGTGACGAACAGGCTGATGTGCTGGCCCACGTTATGGAGCCAGCGCCGGCCCGAGGTTTGATTAGTGTCGCGCTGCGCCACCAGGTCCAGGTTGGTGCCGGCCGCCACGGTCTGGCTTTGCTGGCTCAGACTGGCGATGCCGGCCGGCGCGGACAGCACGATCAGCGGCTGTTGGCCGGCTTGGTCTTTTGCGGTCTTGCCGTCCTTGTCGGTGTTGGAGCCGGCTTCCCAGGCTTTCAGCGCGGCGGCCTGGTGTTGCAGGTGGCCTTCGGTTTTCTTGGCGGCCTTGGCGTTGTCCGGACCGATTTCCTCCGGCCCGGTTTCCATGGTGTCGGCCTGCTGGCCGGTGGCGGTTTCGCCCAGGCTCTGGCTCAGGCCCAGCGCCGCGTCCAGTTGGCTTTGCGCCTGTTCGCGCGCCAGTTGCTTGCCGGACGCACCGTTCTGCGCTTCGGTGCTCAGCAGCAGGCCGTGGCCGGCGCGGATGGCGCCGTGGCTGTCGGTTCTGAGTTCGAAGCCGTCGCCGCGCGCTTCGGCCTTGCCGTTGCTGCGCGGGTGGGTCAGGAAGCCCTGGTTAAGCTGGGTCTTGCCGGGTTCGCTCGATAGCTTGGCGCGTACCTCGCCCGGGGTGTCGTCGAACAGCAGTTCGTTGTACTGGCCGCCCTGGTGTTCCTTGGATTTGATGCCGGACAGAGTTTTATTCGCCGGCAGCGCGCCGGCGCCGCTGAAGTCCGGCGTCGGGTGGCTGCCGTTGTAGAGCACGCCGGTGATCACCGGGCGGTCGATGTCGCCTTCGATGAAGTCGACCAACACTTCCTGGCCGATGCGCGGGATGAATTGGTGGCCCCAGCCGGCGCCGGCGCTGGGCATCACCACGCGCAGCCAGCAGGAGGATGTGTCGTCCAGGTTGGCGCCGATGCTCGGGTGTTCGTCCGGCCGTTGCCAGTGGAATTGCACTTTGATGCGGCCGTGCTGGTCGGTGTGGACCTCTTCGCCCTGGGGGCCCACCACGGTGGCGGTCTGCACGCCACGAGACTTGGGCTTGGCCAGTTCGGTGTGGGCATAGGTCGGGGTCAGCGGCACGCCGCGGCGCTGGGCGTCGAAATCGGCGCGGAAGGGTTGGGCTTCCCCTTCTTTTGCTAGCGCTTTGAGATCAGCCGGCAGGTTGTTGCGCGCGCTTAAGCTTTGACGGGTAACGACGAATTCGCGCTGTTCGCTGCTGTCGCCGTCGTGGGCCGGGTGCTCGTCCAGGCGGAACCACTGGCCGGCGGCCAGGCCGCGCACGCTGCCGCCGCCGCTGAATTGCTTGGCGTTCAGGTCATGCGCCTGCTGGCGCAGCTGGGCGTAGTGGCTGAGCTGGTCGGCGTCGCCGGCGTAGTACAGCGACTGCGGGTCGTAGTCGTGCAGCGACGATTGCAGCGCCTTGCCGTTCTGGCCCTGGTCGATGCGGCTGTCGTCGCCGCTGTGCTGGGTGCTGACGGGCTGGTAGTCGAAGCTGGCCAGCGCCACCGCGCCGGGGACGATCTGGCGTTGGGCGTTCCACTCGGTCAGGCCGTCCTCGGCCTCGGTGGCGTCGCTGCGGTGGAAACGCACGCGCTCGACCGTAGCCGGCGGCAGGCTATAGGGGTCGTCGAAGGCGACCAACTGCACTTGTGGTACCTCGCCATCGAGGTGATCGAAGCGCCAGGCATAGCCCTCTTCGTGCAACAGCCTCACGATGAAGTCGTAATCGGATTCTCGGTATTGCAGGCAATAGCTGCGCGGGGACGCCATGCCGGTCTTGAAGTCCAGCGTCTGCACCCGGGCGAACACCGGATTGGCCTGCTGATGCTCGGCCAGTATCTGTTTGACGATGTCCGGCACCGACAGGTCCTGGAACACCCGCGAGCTGACGCGATGCCGCAGCAGCGCGAACGGCGGCTCGATGGTGAGCTGATAACGGCTGAAACCGCCGTCGGATCCCAGGCTCTCCACTTTGGACACCACGCCGCAACGCAAGGACTCCGCGCCGGCGGCGTCGAGGATGCCGATGCGGGCCGGCAAGCCGAGCAGGGTCTTGAGTTCGATCGCGCCGTCCGGAGACAGACAGGTGAGTTGGTAGGCGTAAGGCCGGGATACGCCTTCCTCGCCGGCCAGGCTGAGGGGCAGCAGTTGCTCGGCCGCCACGCTGCCGTCGCCCAGGCTGAGGGTGAGCAGGCGCTGGTCTTGGTTGAAGGCGGAGGCGAAGCTGGCGAGCAGGGTGCTGAGGTCCATGGCGTTAACCTAATTCAAATCGACTGCGCAATTGGCGAGTCCTTAAGCAAACCCCGCGCTGCCACACCGGGTTTGCTTAAACACCCGAAAACGCCCGGCCGCCCGCTGACGCGGAGCGGCCAGGCGCCGGAATTCAGTTGGCGATCAGACGCACCGCGTGCAGCTGGCGCTCGGTGTCGTAACGCACGGTGATTTTATTGGCCGGCACGCCGGCATCGGTCAGGAACTGCTTGACGGCGATGGCGCGGGTTTGCGCGGCGGCGCGGGCGTTGCCGATGTCGCCGCGGTAGCAGTGGCCGCGCACCAGGATGGATTTGGCGGTCTTGAGCTTGGGCAGCAGCAATTGCAATTGAGCCTCGCCCACCGGGGACAGTTTGGGGCTCATTTTTTCAAACGGGATCAGGTTGGGGTCTATGGCCATATTGGCGGCCACGGCCTTGTCCAGCGCGGCCTTTTCTTCCGCCGCCTTGATCACGGCGGGGTCGTTGGAGGCTTGTTGAGCGTTAGGATTGGTCTTGCAGCCCACCAGCGACAAGGCGAGCGCGGCGACCATCAGCAAACGTTTCATAGCATTACTTCCCGGATTGACTTTAAACATGGGCAAAGAACAGCCGGGAAACCGCTGTGCCGGGCCGGCGCGCGGCAGTTTCCCGGATGCCTAAAACCCGCCCGAAAGACGGGCGGGTCAGCTTTACAGCACCGCTAGGGAATTAGGCGATCGCCTTGTTGGCGGTCAGGTCCCAACCGGAGCTGACGTTGCCGCTGGTGCCGCCGCCTTCGCGTTTCTGCTGGGTGTAGGTCCACTTGATCTTGCCGTAAGTGAAGCTCACTTTTTCGCTGGGGAAGCCGCTGTCGTTGGCGGAGCCGTGCGGCTCAACCTTGGCGATCAGGACTTGTTCCATCTTGATCTCCATGTACTTCACCTTGTCGCCACCGGCACGGCACAGTTCGATGGTGATTTCCTTGATGTGCTGGCCCTTGCAGCAGGCTTCGTAAATCTTCGGGCTGGCTTTGTCCAGGAAGTGGGTGATTTCGTAAGCACCGTGGTTCACGCGCTCGGCGGTGGCGCCGCCGGCGGAGCTGGCGGTGGCTTGCGCCGGCTGTTCCAGCTTGTGGGCAAAGGATTGGATCTCGATCCAGTCGGCGTGCTTCTCGTCGCTGCTTTCGCCAGGAATACCGTCAATTTTCAGGAATGCATCAAAAGCCATTTACTTCTCCTTAAACAAAGGTCAAAAATCGGAGGGCGCTCCCTCCCATTCCAAAAGACGCCCGCCTCCGCCGCCGCGCCGGAACGCGGCGGGCAAACGCGGACTCTCCAGCTTTAACCCGCCGGTTGCGGCAGTTCCGCCACTAGACGCAGGGAAATGGTCAGTTCATCCAGCTGGAAATGCGGCCGCAAGAAGGCGGCGGCGCGATAGACACCCGGTTTGCCCGGCACTTCCACCACGTCGACGCGCGCTTCGCGCAGCGGGTATTTGGCTTTGGCTTCCTGGCTGGCGGAGTCGTCCAGCAGCACGTATTGCGCCAGCCAGGTATTCAGGAAGTCCTGCACGTTCTGGCGCGAGGCGAAGCTGCCGATCTTGTCGCGCATGATGGATTTCATGTAATGCGCGATGCGCGACACCGCGAAGATGTAGGGCAGCTGGGTGGACAGGCGCGCGTTGGCGTTGGCCGAGTCGGTGTTGTAGGTCTTGGCCTTCTGCGCCGATTGGCCGCCGAAGAAGGCCGCGTAGTCGGTGTTCTTGCAGTGCACCAACGAGATAAAGCCCAAGTCGGACAGCAGTTTTTCGGTGCGGTCGGTGATCGCCACTTCGGTGGGGCACTTGAGCGCCACTTCGCCGTCGTCGGTCTTGAAGGTGTGGGCCGGCAGGCCTTCCACCAGGCCGCCGCCTTCCACGCCGCGGATGGCCGCCAGCCAGCCGTATTGGGCGAAGGCGGAGGTCAGACGCGCAGCGTAGGCGTAAGAGGCGTTGGTCCACAGGTATTTTTCGTGGGTGCTGCCGTCCACGTTTTCCTCGAAGTCGAATTCCTCCACCGGCACGTTGTCGCGGCCGTAAGGCAGACGGCCCAGCACGTGCGGCAACACCAGGCCGACGTAGCGGGAGTCTTCGGATTCGCGGAAGGATTTCCACTTGGCGTATTCGACGGTGTCGAAGATCTTGGCCAGATCGCGCGGCTTGCCCACGTCGGTGAAACTTTCCAGGCCGAACAGGCCGGAGGCGGCGGCGGTGATCAGCGGCGCGTGCGCGGAGGCGGCCACGTGGGACAGCTCGTCCAGCAGGTAGAAGTCTTCCGGGTGGCGGGTGAATTCGTAATCGCCCACCAGGCCGGCGTAAGGCGCGCCGCCGAAGGTGCCGTATTCTTCTTCGTAGATTTTCTTGAACAAGGCGCTCTGGTCGAATTCCGGCGCCGCCTTGAAGTCCTTGACCAGGTCTTTCTTGGAGGCGTTGAGCACCTTGATCTTGAGCATGGTGCTGGTTTCGGACTCCATCACCAGGTATTTGAGGCCGCGCCAGGAGGCTTCCAGCTTCTGGAAGTCGTTGTGGTGCATGATCTCGTTCAGCTGGGAGGAGATCAGCGCGTCGATCTCGGCGATGCGCGCGTCGATGCTGGCGGAGAGGTCGCGCGATACGCTGACGCTGCCTTCCAGCACCTGGTCGACCAGTTCGCCGATCAGATCGCGGGTGTGGCCCTTCTCGTTGTCGTTGGTGGCGACGCGGCTTTGCTCGATGATGGAGTCGAGCAGGCTGCCGGCGGCCGCCGGCGCTGCGGCCGCGCCGGCCTCAAGTTGTTGTTCTGCGCTCATCTATCACTCTCCCGCTTTGTCCGGATGCGCGGCCTGGCTGATCGCCTTCAGCTTTTCGGTATCGCGCACCACTTCGTCCAACAGTTCTTCCAGCTTGTCGTTGCCCGCCATCTTGTTGCGCAGGTCGGCCAGGCGCTTGCGCGCGTCCAGCAGCTTTTTCAGCGGCTCGACCTGACCCACCACGTTCTGCGGCTCGAAATCCGCCAGTTCTTCGAAGTTCAGTTCCATCGCCAGCTGGCTGCCGTCGTCCTTCAGCTTGTTGTCCACCTTGATGGCCAGACGCGGCGCCATGCCCTTGAGCACTTCGTCGAAGTTGTCGCGGTCGATCTGAACGAACTTGCGTTCCTTCATCTTGGGCAGCGGTTCCTTGCTGTGGCCGGAGTAATCGCCCAGCACGCCCAGCACGAAGGGCAGCTCCTTGGTTTCGATGGCGTCGCCGATTTCAACGTCGTAAGTGATCTGCACGCGCGGCGGGCGTACCCGCGACAGTTTTTTCTGTGTGCTTTCTTTGGCCATGATGGTTCTCTCTCAAGTTCACAAAGCTCTGATGGGAGCGGCCTGCGCGAATGGCCGGCCGTTCCGGTGTTACGCCACTACTCAGGCCACGCTGCGCGACAGGCTGGACGCCACCTCGCGCAGCTGCGCCACCGAAATGGACGGATCGTTCAGCCTCCGCCCCAGGATGTAGGCCGCTTCGGCATAGGCCTGGTGGCTACGCCACGGCGCCTGCGGCTCTGCCACGTCTACGATGAAACGGGCGTCCAGCTGCCCGCCCCAGCACTGCGCGACGATCTGCTCGTTCAAGTCCCCCGGCAGCAGCGCCAGGAAACGTCCTTCCGGCCGCTGAATCAGCAGGCATTGCTCCGCTTGGCCGGCCTGGCCGGCGGTGGCCGCCTGGTACAGCGACAGCCAAGTGGCCGCGGCCAACATGTCTTCGCCGTCGCTGTCCGGCAGCGGCAGCAGATAGGTCTGCGCCGTCAGGCTGCCCTGGAACTTGCGCAACAGCTGGTGGTGGAAGGTGAAGGCCAGCAACACCGTTTCCAGATCCGGCAGGCCCCGGCCGCTTAGCAGCCGGCCCAGATGGGAGGCCGGGGTCACGCTCAGATGCCGCTCCAGCAGTTGCTGCGCCAGTTCCAGGTCCGCCACCGAGGAGATGCCGAACAGCGATTGCTCTTCCAGGAACTGGCGGCAGGCCAGCATTTCCACCGCGTTGTCGATGGCGCTGCTCAATTGCTCCTTCAGGCCGGAGAAGAACAGCTCGTTGGCCAGCATCAGCACGGACAGCGGCGGCAAGGCCGCGTCGCAAGGCATCAGCGAGGCCGCCACCAAGGGGTAATTGCGGCCGCTTTCATCGCGGCTGGGCTGCATCACGCCCAGCGACAGCCACATCTGGTCCCGGCTGCGCAGCACAAAGCTGGTGCCCGGCATCGCGCGGTAGCGCTCCACCGCTTCCGGCCCGGCTTCCAGCCCGCCCAGGCTTTGCGCCAGCAGCTGGTCCAGCTGGGTGGCCGCCGGGTGGGTGGCGTTGACGCGGACGAAGTCGCCGCGACGCGGCAATTTGCCGAAAATGCAGAATTGCGGGGGCGTTTCCTGCGCCCGCTTGAAATTGAACGCCATGACTGTGTCTCCCTTATAGCGTCACGCGCTCAGGCAAGGTCAGCTTGTAAAGCTTGTTCAGTTGCAGCGGATTGACGCCGCCAACCATGCGGAAATTGAATTTCACCGTCTGCGCCTCGCCGTCGGGCTTGCGCAGGTTCCAGGTGAGCTGGGCGGAGTCCGGGCTGTCCTGGCTGACCTTGGCGCTGGACAGCAAGCGCATCAGGCCCATGCGGCCCGGCTGATTGCCCACCACGCTGCTGGCGCCGCTGTAGGACACCACCTGGATGCGGGCGCCGGCGTTCTGGCCGTTGCCCGGCCAGGTGAACGGCTGCCAGGCCTGCGGGCCGTTGCGGTAGCGCAATTCCTGGCCGTCCACCTCGAACACGATTTCGGACAGGCCCGGCGTCGGCGTCGGCTGCAGTTCGAAACGGGTGTTCTCGCCGTCCTGCAACTGGGCGTTGGCCAGCGCGGACAGGCTGCTGACGCTGGACAGGAAGGCCGGGTTGAACTTGACCCCCATATTGCCCCAGGCGCGCGGCACCAATTGGTCGCCCTTCTTCTGCACCAGGCCGTTCAGGTATTTGTTGATGAATTTGTCCAGCGTGCCGTCGTTGGCTTTGACGAAGCGGCTGATCTCCGCCACCGAGGCGCTATTGCTGGAGTCCGCGAACGGGTATTTGCCGGCCAGCTGCTTCCACTGCGGCAACACTTCATTGACCCAGGCCTGGTTGATGTCGTTGGCCACCGGCCCCAGCAGGGCGTTGTAGGACTGGGTCAGCGGGCGTACCAGCATCGGACGCACCATCTCGCCGGTTTCCGGCGTGACCTGGCTCAGCAGAGTGTTGTCGACGAAGGAGGCGGTGTCGCCCAGCTCGGAACCGGAACCGCCCAGGGTCGCCTGCAAGGCGGCGCGGGCTTGCGGGCCGGGTTCGTCGGTGCTGGAGATCGCCGCCAGCTTGGCTTTCAGCTTGGCCAATTGGTCCAGGTAGGCGTTGATCGGCGGGTTGTCGCCCTTGACCAGTTGCGCCACGCCGGCGAACTGACGGCCCACTTCGCCGTACAGTTTGGCCTTATCCGCCTGGGCCGGCGCGCTGCCGCCCTTGAGGAATTCAGCGGTTTTTTCCAGCATCGACTGCTTGGCGTTTTCCAGCGAGCGGTTCAGCTCCGACGGGTTGTCCCAGGCGGTTTCCATCGCCGCGCGCGCCAGCACCAGCTTGATCGGCGAGCTTTGCTTGTCGGACAGCCGCGCCATCGCGGACGCGGACTGGGCCGGATTGGTGAAGTCGCGGGTGGTGACGCCGATCAGGAATTTCTTCCAGGCGGCGGCGTATTGGCCGCGGTACAGGGTTTCCAGCGCGGCGCGGTTTTTCTCCACGTCGCCGTCCCGGCCCAGATTGTCCTGAGTGGACGAGGCCAGCACCCAGTCGTCGCTGCGGATTTCGCCCTTGCTGGCTTCGTCGATCGCGGCTTTGACGTAGCCGTTCCAGGCTTCGCGGGTGTAGGCGCCCTCCACCATCTGGCTGCCGGCCATCACGTCCAGATCCCGGTTGTCCAGAATCCGCGCCACGGTCAGCGGCGCGAAACGGGTGTTGGCGCGCGCCTTGATTTCATTGAACACCCGCTCTTGCGCGGACAGGCGCTTGAAGGAGCCGCGCAGCACGTCGCGCGCCTCGCCCACCACCTTGGCGTTGTTGTCGATCAGCGGCAGGTCCGCTTCCTTGATCTGGCTGACGTAGAAGGCCACCAGCTTCTCGGCCACCGCCATCACTTCTTCCACCGAGTACTGGCCGCGCTGGCTTTCCAGATAAGGCCGCCAGTAGCGCGGCAGCTGGTCGATCAGATGCGCCTCGTCCATGCGCTTCTGTTCGTGCAGCATCAGATAGGTTTTCAGCGCGTTGTAGCTGGCGTCCAGCTGCTGCGGGTTGCGCTGCGGAGCGGCTGCCGCCTCGCCTTGCGCGGCGGAGGCCACCAGCTTGGCGGTGGTGGCGCGTTGCGGCCAGTCCAGCGCGCTCAGCTTGATATTGGGCAGACCGCCGCGCGGCGCGTGCTTTTTAGGCTTGGGCTTGAACGGCGCGGGCGCCGGCGCCGCCGGCTTGGGCGGTTCGCTCACCACCGGGGCGGGCGTCGGAGCCGGCGGCTCCGGCTTCAGCGCCACCAGCGTGGTTTCCAGATTGCGCTGCACCGGGCGCAGCATCACTTCCTTCAGACCGGCGAAATATTCGCGGCGCAGTTGCGGCTCCAGCTCCTTGCCCTGGTACAGGCCCAGGCCCACTTGCCACGGCGCGCCGTTCTTGCGGTAGGACTGCAACTCTTCCAGACGCTTCTGCAAGATCTGCAGCGAGCGCAGCTTGTCGTACAGCTGGCCGCTGGCGGCCAGCTTTTGCGCCTGCGCGCGCTCGGCCTTCACCTCGTCCAGCAGGTGCTGGTTGCCGATGAAGGACCAGGTCCAGAAGCTGGCCAGCGCGGCCAGCGACAACACCCCGGCGGCCATGCCGAACAAACGCCAGCGGCTGCCGCTGGGCTTGGTCTGCCGCGAAATCAGATGTTGATCCTGGAACAGCACGTCGCGGAACAGATTGCGCAGGAAGTAGCTGTAGGACGCCGGCGCCTGCTTCATCTCCTGACCGCCCTGGCTCAGGTCGAACTGGCCTTGCACGCGGTTGGCGGCCACGATGCGCGGCACGCCCTCTTGCAGCGCGCTGGTGAAATAGAAACCGCGCAGCAGAGGCCGCGCGTGATAGGGGTCTTCTTCGTGCAGCAGCTTGACGAACTTGACCACCGCCTCTTTCAGGCCGTGGAATTCGATCGGGAAAGCGAAGTGCGCCGGCTTGACCTGATCGCCGCGGTACTGGATCAGCTTTTCCTCGCCGGCCTGCACCAGGCCGCGGTACAGCAGTTCGAACTGCTGGCCGGTCACATTGGCCACGTCGAAGCCGGTGCCCTGGTCCGCGCTCAGCGTCGCGCCCCAGACTCTGGCGCGGTCTTCGTCGCTGGCATCCTGGAAGAACTGGGCGAAACCGCCCAAGAGGTCCAGCTTGGTGAACACCAGATAGATGGGCACCAAGAGGCCGAAGGTGTTGCACACCTCGTGGATGCGCTCGCGGATCTGGCGCGCGTACAGGGTAAAGCCTTCGCTATGGTGCTGCGCCAGTTCCGGCAGGCTGATGGCGATCAGGATGCCGTTGACCGGCGCCTTGGCGCGGTGCTTTTTCAGCAGCTTGAGGAATTCCAGCCACTCCACCCGGTCTTCGCTCTGAGTCGCGTAGCGGCCGGCGGTGTCCAACAGCACGCCCTCGGTGGAGAAGAACCAGTCGCAGTTGCGAGTGCCGCCCACACCCTGGATGCCGCTCTTGTCGCTGAACGGGAAGGTCAGACCGGATTGCAGGATGGCCGAGCTCTTGCCCGCCGCCGGATGGCCGATGATCATGTACCAGGGCAGCTCGTACAGCGCGGCGCTGCCGCTGGCGCTGCCCAGCTTGGATTTCTTCAGAGTGTCGATGGCGCCCAGCAGCCGCTGGCGCAGCAGGGTGACCTCGGCGCGCTTGTCGGAGCTGGCGTTGATCACCGCCTCGTCCGCCTGCTTGCGCAGCATGCGCTCCAGCAGACCGCCGGCGCGGCGCGCCAAGACCTGGCCCACCAGCAGGGTCAGCACCCATAACAACATGACGCCGATAATCCAGCCCAAACGGGCTTCCAGCGACTCCAGGCCCAACCACGGTCCCAGGAACCAGATCAAAGCGATCAGGATCAGGAACCCGATTGCCGAAGCCACTTTGGCGTGACGCAGCCAACCTTTCATAAACACCCACCACCTTCTTGAAAACCGTTATTTTTTGAGCAGGGATTTCAGCGAGCCTGAGCGCTCGATATGTCCGAAATCCTTGAAACTCCAGTTGCCGCCCCAAGTCAGGCCGGCCGCCGTCGCCTCTTCCCCCAGCGCGTTGTAAGCCTGCATCGCCCAGGGATCGCGTTCCGATATCACTACCTTGCCTTCGCGGATGGGCGCCAGGTCCACCGCCAGCCCGTATTGGTGCTTGCTCTGTCCGCCCTTGGCCTTGGTCACCAGCGTGGTCTGGCCGGCCAGCGAGTCCTGGCGCTCCGGGCTGCGGTAGCCTTCCAGCAACACCATGGGGAAGCCCCTGGCCTTCATTTTTTCCATCACCCGCAGCACCACCTGCACAAACTCGGGATTCAGCTTGCTCCAATCCCGATCCGCATGTCCCAGGCTGGGCCGCTCAGCTATGACATTGACAAAAACTTCAGGTGGAAGCGGTGGCGGAGGCACCAGTTTTTCTTCCAACAGCGTTTGCTTAATTCTTATTCCTTTAGCATATTCCGCCGCCTCGAACTCCGGGCTGCGGTGAAAACGGTTTAGTTTCAGCGTGATCGCCACCGCCAGCGCCACCAACAGCAGCGACACCACCGGCAGCCACACCCGCCAGTAACGCGCGGCTACATTAGGCGCACGGCGCGACAGACGCAAAAAAGCGGCGCTTACCGCCCGCTTTTCATTTCGTTTTTCAGGTCTTCCGGCCACAAGCCCGCCCAAGGCCTCCGCCCCTGTCAACACAGGCTTTGGAGAGCGGTTTCCTTCCAAGATGCGGGGCTGTCCCAAGAAGAATTTCCAGCCCAGCCAAGACAGGAGCAAAACGATGCTAAGCACCAGAATCGGCAATATATAGTTCAAATGCATTTTGACGCGAGACAATAAATGACATTACAATTTAAATCAATAGCTTGAGCTACCCGATCTTGAATTTTAACAACCGTATGCAAATCAATTTGCGGCTGGGCATGCATTCCAATTAAACCAAAAATTTGGGATACTTTCGATAGCAGATAGTCACAAATCCAATCGTTAGGAACCGCCGTCATGATGAAAAAACGCCCCCGCTGGCAACAGGTCCGCACCCTGTTTTACGCCATTGCCATAGCCTCTCTGACCGCTTGTTCCAGCACCAAGACCATCGACATCAAAGCTGAGGGCAGCCCATCGCTAAACCGCGACGCTAAAGGCAAACCGCTGTCCGTAGTGGTGCACGTCTACCAGCTGAAAAACCAGCAGGCTTTCAACCGTCTGACCATGGAGGCGCTGTCCAGCGGCAAGCCTGAATCAGAACTGCTGGGCGACAGCCTGATCAGCAGTAAAGAACTGACCTTTTTGCCAGGTGGCAAAGTGACACTAGAAGACGTCACCATTGAAAAAGACGCTCAATTCATCGGCGTCGTCGGTTTTTTCCGCCGGCCGGACGCCCACTTCTGGCGTTTGTTGTACGACGCCGACGCCGTCCGCAGCAAAGACCTGAGCTTCCGCGCCGCGGATTGCCACTTGGAAGCCATCAAGCCCAAGTCCTTGACCATGCCCGGCCAGCCTGCGTCCGCCAAGGCGGACTGCGCCGCCAGCCGAAACTGAGGCCCGCCGCGGCGCCGGGCAACGCTGAAAATTAACAAACTCTTTTGCATGACAAGGGCGGCGCTCTTGCTGCAAAATGTCGCGCATTTTAGCGATCGTGTACACAGTTTGAACAGGGTGTTATTACCGGATGCGGACAGTCTTGGCCATGACGTGGCTCAAAGCCCGTTCGCTCCTTCGCCCACCGCGGCCTGGCCCGGCTGACAAGCCGATGAATTTTCAGGCGCAATTGAAATTGACGTAGGTATCCAGACAAGGTGTATCAGTAATGCAACAAGCCAAACGAGTGCTCTGGGGCGAAGGCATGTTCCTGCGCCCGCAGCACTTTCAGCAGCAAACCCTCTTGCTGGAACAGCATGTCGCCGCGCGGCAGCAACTGAGCCAGCGCCACGCTTGGGGCCTGCAGCATATTGCCTTGGACGAACAGGCGCTCAAGGGCGGCACCGTCCGCATCGACGCGCTGTCCATCCTGTTCCGCGACGGCACGCTGTACCAAGCGCCGGCCAGTGCGCCGCTGCCGCTGTCCCGCGACCTGAACACCTTGCCGCAAGCCGGCATCAAGACCACGCTTTACGCCTGTCTCGCCCATATGCAGCCTTACGGCGGCAATACCCGCAACGGCGAAGTCATGTCCCGTCCCACCCGCTTTCAAAGCGCCAGCGCGGAAGTGGCCGACCTCTACACCCAGGCGCTGGACGCCGACCTGTCCACGCTGGAGCTGGACGTGCGGCTGATGATCGAAGAAGAGAACCGCGACGGCTACGACGCCATTCCGCTGTGCCGGCTAGAGAAAGACGCCACCGGCCAGTGGGCGCTGGGCGGCGGCTTCATCCCGCCGCTGGCCACCGTGGAAGGCTCGCGCGAGGTCAGCCATATGCTGCGCCGCCTGCTGGACATCCTGCTGGTCAAGAACCAGGCGCTGTCCGGCGGCCAGCGCGAACGCGCCAAGAACGTGATGGAGTACAGCTCCAGCGACATCAGCTCCTTCTGGCTGCTGCACACGGTCAACCGCAATTTCGCCAAGCTGCGCCACCTGTCGCTGTCCAGCCCGCTGCACCCGGAAGAGTTGTACCTGGCGCTGGCCGAATTCTGCGGCGAGCTGCAAACCTTCTCCACCCATTACACCCTGTCCGACATCCCGGCCTATCGCCACGACGACCTGCACGCCGTGCTGGCGGCGCTGGACACGCAGATCCGCGAACTGCTGGAAACCGTGATCTCCTCGCGCTACGCCATCATCCCGCTGCATTCGCCCAAGCCGTCCTTCTACATCGGCCGGCTGGAAAGCGACCGCCTGCTGGAGAACGTCGATTACTACCTGTCGGTGCAGAGCGAGCTGCCGGCCAGCCAGATCATCGACAGCGTGCCGCTGAAGATGAAAATCGGCGCGCCGGACGACGTGGAGAAAATCCTCAACTCCGCGATGCGCGGCGTGGCGCTCAGCCATGCGGCGCAAACCCCGTCCGCCATTCCGGTGCGGGTGGGCAACCACTATTTCGCGCTGGAACCGCACGGCGAGATCTTCGGCCGCATGCTGCAATCGCGCAGCATCTGCATCTATATGCCGCAGACGCTCTCCAATCTGACGCTTGAACTGATCGCCGTATTCCGCTGAGGCCGCCATGAACCAAACCGCCGCAACCCTACAAGAACGTCCGCTGGCCGTAGCCGCCGCCTCGGCCCCCACCCTGCGCGAAATGCTGGAAGACGGCATCTACCTGCTGTTCCTGCTGCGGGACGGCAACGCCCCCAGCAGCGCGGTGGAGTTCAACCGCCGCGTCGACCAGTTCCTGAACCAGTACGAGCGCAACGCGCGCAACTTCGGCAAGGACCAGAACGCCATCAACCACTCCAAGTACGCGTTTTGCGCGCTGATGGACGAGATCATCCTGTCCTCGGAGTTCGACATCCGCGACGAGTGGGAGCGCATGCCGCTGCAACTGCGCTTGTTCGGCGAGCACCTGGCCGGCGAAGGCTTCTTCAACCGCCTGGAGCAGCTGCGTTTGGACCCGGCCGCCCATATCGAGCCGCTGGAAGTGTTCTACACCTGCCTGCTGCTGGGCTTCCAGGGCAAATACCTGCTGGAAGGCCAGGAAAAGCTGGGCTATCTGACCCACAAGCTGGGCCAGGAAATCCAGCAAGTGCGCGGCGGCAAGGCCGAGTTCGCGCCCAACTGGCAGCTGCCGCAACGCTTCCAGGCCTTTGTCCGCCATGAACTGCCGCTGTGGCTGTACTTCGCGCTGCTGGCGGTGGTGGGCGCCGGTATCTTCGTGGCCTACCGCTGGCTGCTGTCCAACCAGCTCCAATCCATTTTCGGCCTGTAAGCCATGCACAGCAGCCGCCACGCCCAGATCCTGCCGTCGGTGCTGGACCGGCTGCTGGACGACCAGCCGGACAACAGCCACGGCGCGGAAACCATGTTGTACGAACTGCCGCAGATCAAGCGCTCGCTGGCGCGGGATCTGGAAGCGCTGCTGAACACCCGGCTCGCGCCGCTCCAGGAACTGTTCGACATGTATCCGCAAGCGCACGACAGCATGCTGAGCTTCGGCATCCCGGACCTGTCCGGCATCAGCCTGCTCAATCCCCACGACCGGGAACTGCTGCGCGAACAGCTGCGCCGCGCCATCGAAGTGCACGAACCGCGCCTGTCCCGCGTGCGGGTCAATCTGGACGCGCCGCGCGAGATGGAGCGCCACCTGCGCTTCCGCGTCGACGCGGTGCTGAAAGTACATCCGCACCGGCCGCCGGTCACCTTCGACGCCACCCTGCAACTCTCCTCCAACGTATACAAGGTACAAGGCTGACCCAGCCTGACAGCGC
>NZ_JALCYU010000025.1:0-32838 GCF_023507765.1 Chromobacterium sp. IRSSSOUMB001 | reverse complement strand
CATTCAGAGTAGAGATCAGCAGCGGCAACAGCAGCAACAACGTTTGGCTGACGCGATGGCCGAACAGCTTGCCGAAGCCAAGCAGACCCGTTACGACACGCGCGGAGTGATGGTGGCGGATGGGGGTAAGTGGTCGCGCGGGCAGGAGATATTGAGTGATGCCGGGCCGGGCTACTCGGTGGATGGTACGGCCTTGCGGCCGGTGAGCCAGCCATTGCTGCCGCTGGCGGTGGACGATTATGATCCGTCCAGAGTCGAAGTGCCTGCACAAATGCGGGAAATGACCGAAGCAGAAGGTTTCTTTGCCTTCAACCCGGTAGGTCAGACAATGAGAGCTGTTGGTCGGGCAGGCATAGGTCTGCTGCGCGAAGGTGATGCTTTCTTTGGGGATGTGCTGAACCGAAGCCAATCTGGTATGGCCAGCTTGTTGGGTATTGAAGGTAATGCAAGCCCGGATGCCCAAAGCCAGTTCTTCCAATCGGTGGATCAGAAGGGGTGGGGGACGACGCTGGGCTACACCGCTTGGGGCATGATGTCTGGTCCGATGCGAACTACCGCTGATTTTGCCAGCGGTTTATACCTACACAGCCCGGACCGAATTGGTCAGTCTGGGTTCGAGTTGTTGTCGATGGGAGCTGGAGGTTTAGCAGCTCGAGGATTGAGATTGACGGGGGCAGGTGAGGGGTGGTCTTTAAATTTTCAAATGGGACCTGCTCATAATGTTGCAAATTATTCTCGTTTGAAGAGTTATTATCGTTCACTTGATTTCGATTATATTTCGCCTGGTGAGTTAAATTTAAATGCACCACCTCCAGTTGATTTGAGCAGAGCTTATGTGCCACGTAGTCGTAATGGGGAGGTTCTTCCATTGTTGATGGATGACAGAAAAGTTGTCGTTTACCCAATGGTGGAGGCGGAGGGGAGGGCTCATACTGCTCTTGGCTCTACTGTAAGTAGCCGGACGGGTGTGACTTATAGACAGTCTGCAACATTTATCAACGGTAGTGGTATACCTTGGGGGCGGGTTGATTGGTATGATCACGGCTTGCCATTGGATCATCCGAAAGTGCATATTCACCCATTGAAACCTCTTATGAATAAAAGTGGAGTTGTTGTTGATTGGCAACAAGGGAATATCGCCCCATTCTTTGGTCATTGAGGGTTGAAAATGGATGCTATTGTTTTTTTGCTTGTAAATGGAGTGAAGGACTGGGGTTGCGAGAGATTTGAGGCTGCTCATGCTCGTCGATTAAGTGAAATGGGGATTGATCCAGTTGCTTATAGATGGAGTGATCATATTAATTTGTTGCCTCGTCCCATTCCGCCGGAGCTTGTAAAGCATATTTCTGATTCTGAGGGTTCGTGGCGCTGTTATGTTCTTGAAGGCGATTTCCTTGAGAAAATAGAAGAAGAAGTAAATAATTGGGTAGATGAGTGGGATGTGATTGATCCTGATTTGGGTGGTTTGATTAGAATGGCTTTTTTGCTGTCGCCTGGCGCTATCTTTGCTTTTGAGCCTCAAGGCGAGGTGGTTGACTACGTTTATAGTCAGAAAAACTCTGATTGGGTTTATCTGAAAATTAGAAGTGTTCTGGATAGGAAGGAAAAATTGGAAGGGTTTATTGCAACTGGGGCTTCTTAAAGGTAGACCTTGGCTCAAGGTCCCTTGTAGGATTTTGATTGTCCTGAAGGGTTATGCCAATTGTGTGTCTGCATCGTGGTCTATTGCAAACAACCGGCGAAGGGCTTCAGCAAGCAATACCTCGGCTCTTACTCCCGCAAATAGGGTGGGCAAGCCAAAAGGCTTGCCCACGCGGCACCTTGGCAACATTACCTTTGGCAGCGCCGTAATTTATAAGCCCAAGCCTCCCCAAAGCCCCTCTCGGGGCTTTGGTTGTTTATATGGCTCAAGCCAATTCCTGCATCTGCATCGTGGTTTGCCGCAAGCGGTGGGCGAAAGGCTCCAGCAGGCAATACACCTGCTCGCATTCCAGCGTGTCTAGCTTGGATTGCTCCAGCATCGCCGCCAGCGCCGACAAGGCGGTGCTGACTTGATTGAATTCCAGGCTGAGCAGATGAAGGCTGTGATCGAAGTGTTCGCAGTACTCGTCGAGTTGCCGCAATAGCGGGTCAATGGGGTGGAGCGTGGCGTCCTGCTGACGCAAGCTTTTCAGCTGGAGCAGCAAGGTGGATAGCGATGGGATGTGGTGGGGGCGGGGAGAGTTAGGCATGGTGCCTCCATGATGTACGGTATGTTTTCCGCGGCCCACTTCCTACGGTGGGCGGCAGCCCGAACGAGGGTAGGAATACCGGCATCATGGAACCGGCCAGCCCGTGGGCTGCCTCGCCCGGTCTGCCTTTGAGGGCATGACAAGGCACGGACATAGTTGCTCTCGCAGTGATGTCCGCCATGATGCTGCTCGGGTTCCTACGCCCGGTGCTGAATTACAGCACGGCCGGATTATCACGTGCCTGTGGCGGGGAGGCAAGGGGCGGGCGTCCGCTATGGCGGCGCAGCGAGGCCGGGCGCGTTTGAGTTCGGTGTTTCCTCCGGCGGCAGAGGCTTAGAGTCTGTTTATGATCTTTTGTAGGTGTGGTTAAACGCTGCTAGATATGTAGGAGACCACGTATCCGACGCGCCCCAGGTCCCTTCAAGCCTGCCGACGGGTGGCAGGCCCGAGGTCTTAAGCGGCTGCTTGTTCGAGCAGCGCGACGTTAGCGCGCCATCACTGAGCGAATCAAAGATTCGCACGTAGAGAGTTCAGCAGCGCCTCGGGACTGACGGGAACCGGCGGGAAGCCGTAGGCCAGGCTTGCAGGGCGGCCTTTGGGGTAAAGGGGAATTTGGCCGCGCAAATTCCCCTTTCCGTTTGCCGGGCGGAACCGGCCCTAAATCATCATCCGCGAAGCGGATTCAATGCCTTGAACAATACTCCCGATCAGAAAAGATCGTGAACAGGTGCTTAGGCAAGGTCCGGCATGGCGGCTGCGTGGCTGGACAGCGTGCCGGCGAGTTCGCTGTTGAGATGGGAGAGCACGGCGTCCCGAGCGCTGGCGATGAAGAAGTGGTCGCCGTCGAACCAGTGGACGCACGAGGTCGAGGTGGTTTCCCGTTGCCAACCTTCGGTTTGTTCCGGCAGGCGTTGACGGTCGTTGCGCCCGGCCAGCACGGTGATGGGCAGGGAGAGCGGCGGGGCCGGCTGGTAGCGATAGGTTTCCACCAGTTCGAAATCGGTGCGCAGGGTGGGTAGCAGCAGGTCCATCATTTCCCGGTGGGCCAGGATCTCCGCGGGCGTGCCGTTGTAGTCGCGCAGCGCGTCGATGAAGCCGTCGTCGTCCATCCGGTGCAGCATGCGCGGCGGCTGGCGGTGTTGCGGCGCGTCGCAGCCGGACACGATCAGCTGCTGCGGCAGCGGCCGGCCTTGGGCGCGCAGTAGCCGCGTCAATTCGAAGGCGATCAGCCCGCCCATGCTGTGGCCGAAGAAGACGAAGGGCGGGGCGTCGTCCAGCGGGAGCTCCCGCGCCAGCGCGTCCACCAGCGGCGGCAGCGCCTTGAAGCCGGCTTCGCGGAAGCGGGCGGCGCGGCCGGGCAGTTGCGCGGCGCAGACTTCCACTTCGGGAGGCAGGCGGCCTTGCCAGCCGGCATAGGCGCCGGCATGGCCGCCGGCGTAGGGAAAGCAGTACAGGCGCAGCCGCGGCGGCTGGCTGCCGGGCTGACGCTGGAGCCAGGGTGAGGGGTGCATCGATTCAGTCTCCTGTTTGCAGTGAAGGGTTGGGGCGGAGCTTCGCCGGGCCTGAGCCGCCGGGCGCGCCGATGGCGCGCAGCCGGGGGCTGCACAGCGCCAGCACGGCGACGCCGATCAGCAGCAGGCCAGCGCCGGCGAACAAGGCGCGCACCGGCGCGGACGCCAGGCTCACGCCGGCCAGCGTGGTGGACAAGGGCGTGACCGCCGCCATCATGAACATTAAAAAACTCATGACCCGGCCGCGCATTTCCGCCGGAATGCGGGCCTGGATCCAGGCCATCAGACGAACTTGAACCAGGCCGCCCAAGAGGCCGATCAGGAACATCATCGCGCAACTGGCGGCAAACGCGGGGGACAGACCCAGGCCGATGATCAGCGCGCCCATCAGGGCGTCGGCGCAGAATACCATCCATCCCAGCCGGCCCAGGGCCTTGAGCGGCAGCAGACTGAGCAGGGCCATGCCCAGCAGGCTGCCGGCGCCTTGCGCGGACAGCAGGGTGCCGAAGTGGCCGGCGTCCAGGCCCATCGCGGTTTTGACCAGCAGCGGCAGGCCGATCTGGATAGGGCCGGCGGTCAGGAAGGCGATCACCGCCCAGTAGAAGAACAGCGCGCGAAGGGTGGCGTCGCCCCAGGTCCAGGCGGCGCCGCGGCGGATGGCGCGCAGTATGCCGGCGGCCGATTGCGCCGATGGCGGCTGTGCGGCGGCGCGCGGCCGCAGGCGGCTGAGCATCAGGCCGGCGCTCAGGAAGCAGGCGGCGCCCAGCAGGAAGGCGAGGCCCAGGCCGCCGCCGGCGCGGACGCCGGGCAGGGCTATCAGCGCGCCGGCCAGCATGGGGCCGGTCAGCAAGGTGAGCTGGTTGACCGCCATGAACACGGAGTTGGCCTGTTGCAGCTTTTCTTCCGGCACGGTGTTGGGCAGCAGCGCGGCGGCCGACGGCCCGGTGAAGGCGGCGACCACGCCCATCGCCGCGGCGAAGGGGTAGAGCCAGGCCAGCGGCAGGCCGCCGCGGTAGGCTGCGTAGCCGAGCAGGGCCAGCAGCGCCGCGCAGCAGAGCAGCGAGCACTGAAACACCCGCCGCGGCGAGTACCGGTCCGCCACCGCGCCGCCGACGATGATGAACACCGCGCGCGGCAGCTCCATGGCGGTGACGATCAGGCCGAGGGCGAGGCCGTCGCCGCCCCGTTGCAGCACCAGCCAGGGCAGGGCGATCAGCGCGGTCTGCTGGCCCAGGATGGCGCAGAACCAGGCGGCGGAGAGCCAGAGAAAGCGCCGGTCGCGCCAGAGCGCCGGCTGGACGGGCATGGGCTTAGACATGGCGGGCCCTCATCGCGTGTTCCAGGCTCTCCGCCAGGCTGGCCGCATGCGGCTCGCGCAGCATGTCGGCGTGTTCGCCGGCGGCGCGGAACACTTGGACCGGGCCGGCGGCGTAGTCGGACCAGCCCAGGTCGGCCGGTCCGGCCGTAGCGGCGGCCAGGCCGTCGGTGACCCACACCGCCACCGGGCAGAGCGCGGGCCGAGGCTGGTGGCCGCGCAGGCTGAGCAGGTTGGCGCGGTAGACGTCGAACATGGCTTCCACCCGGCGCGGGTCCATGCCTTGCGGGAACAGGCCGGAGTCTTGCACCCGCCGGCTCAGCAGCGCGAAGCGGCCGGCTCGGTCCAGCGGACGCAGCATGTCTTCCGAGACGGCCAGCGCTTTGCCGGTGGCGATTTCCACGGTGCGGCTCATATAGTGCAGCAGCCCGGCCTCGTCCTGGGGCAGTTCGCTCAGGAAGCCGGCGTCCGGGCGCGGCGGCGCGTCCAGCGCCGCCAGCAGGCTGACTTCGGCGCCGGCCTCGACCAACCGCCGCGCCAGTTCCGCCGCCACCGCCGCGCCGAAGGAGTGGCCGGCTAGGATCAACGGTCCGGACAGGCCGGCTTGCAGCACCGCTGCGGCGTAGCGCGCGGCCATGGCCGCCACGCTGTCGTCGGACGCGACGGCCGGGTCCAGCCCCGCCGCTTGCAGGCCGTAGACGCGCCAGCGCGGCGACAGCCGCTCCACCAGCTTCTGATAGCCGATGATCTGGCCGGAGCCGTCGTGGACCAACAGCAAGGTGGCGTCGTCGCCGTCCGTGCGTATCGGCACCAGCACCGACGGCGCGGCGGCTTGGCCGGCCTCCTGAACCAGCCGGGCGAACTCGGCGACGGTGCCGGAGGTGAACAGCGAGGCCAGCGGCAGCTCCACGCCCAGTTCCTCGCGGACGCGGGACAGCAGTTGCAGCGTGAGCAGCGAGTGGCCGCCCATGTCGAAGAAGCTGTCGTCCACGCCTATGCTCGGCAGGCCCAGGGTGGCGGCGAACAGCGCGGCCAGTTGTTCTTCCAGCGGGGTGCTCGGCGCGCGGTAGGCGCGCGCGGCCAGTTCCGGCGCCGGCAGCGCGCGGCGGTCCAGCTTGCCGTTGGGCGTTTGCGGCAGGGCTGGAAGGCTGACCCAGGCGCTGGGAATCATGTATTCCGGCAATTGCTCCGCCAGCGCGCTGCGCAGCGCGGCGGTGTCGATCTCGCCGTCCGTCGGCACCAGATAGCCCACCAGCCGCGCGGCGGCGGGCGGCGCGTGGTGCAAGGCCACCGCGGCGGCGGCGATGCCGGGCTGCGCGCTGAGCGCGGCTTCGATCTCGCCGGTTTCGATGCGGTAGCCGCGCAGCTTCAGCTGTTGGTCGCCGCGACCCAGATATTCGATGCGGCCGTCGGCCAGCCAGCGGGCGCGGTCGCCGGTGCGGTAGATCCGCTCGCCGTCCCGGAAGGGGTTGGGGAGAAAGCGTTCCGCGGTCAGCCGCGGGCGGCGCAGATAGCCGCGGGCGACGCCGGGGCCGGCGAGATAGAGTTCGCCGGCCAGGCCGGGCGCCGTCGGCTGCAGCGCCTCGTCCAGGATGTAGGCGCGGTAGCCGGGGATGGCGCGGCCGATGTCGATGGCTTGGCCGTCGCGCGCGACGATTTCCGTCGCGGTGCCCCAGACGGTGGCCTCGGTGGGGCCGTATTCGTTGTAGAAGCGCCGGCCCTCGCCTATCAGGTCGCCGGCCGTTACCGCTTCGCCGCCGAACAGCACCGCGCGCAGCGATCCGCCCCAGCCGGCGGGCTGGGCTTGCGCCACGGTCCGGTACAGCGAGGGCAGGCTGAGCCAGACGTCGGCCCGCTCGCGTTCCACCAGGCCGGCCAGGTAGCCGGGTTCCAACTGGCCGCCGGCGCGGCTGACGATCAGCCGGCCGCCGCAGGCCAGCGACCAGAACAGCAGCGCCACCGAGCTATCGAAGGAGAAGGAGGGCAGCAGCAGGAAGGCGGTGCCCGGGCGCGACAGCTCCGCAGGATAGAAGGCAAGCCGGGCCGCCGTGGAGGCGTGGAGATTGCCGTGCTGGATCGCCACGCCCTTGGGGGCGCCGGTGGAACCCGAGGTGTAGATCAGGTAGGCGGGGTGGCTGGGCCGCAGCGGGCGGACGCGCTCGCTGTCGGCGGGGTTGCCGTCAGGCAGCGAGGCCAGGTGCTCTTGCAAGGCCGGGTCGTCCAGATCCAGCCGCGCCGCGCCGTCCGGCAGCGTTGCGTCGCTCAGGGTCAGCACGCAGCGGGGGGCGGCGTCCTTCAACATGAAGGCGATGCGGGCCGGAGGGTAGTCCAGGTCCAGCGGAAGATAGGCCGCGCCGGCTTTCAACGCTGCCAGCAAGGCCACCACGGTATCGGCGGAGCGCGGCAGCGCGATGGCGACGATGTCCTCCGGGCCGACGCCGAGGGCGATCAGACGCCGCGCCAGTTGATTGGCGCGGCGGTTGAGTTCGCCGTAGCTCAGGTCGCGGCGCTCGTCGCTCAAGGCCGTCGCCTCCGGCGCGGCGGCGGCGCTGGCCTCGATCAGGGGCAGCAGGGTGGCCGGCGCGGATGCCGCTTCGCCGTCTTGTTCCAGCAGCAGCCGGGTTTCGTCCGCGTCCAGCAGCGGCAGGCGCGACGGCGCTTGCTCCGGCTGCGCGGCCATGGCCAGCAGCAAGCGTTGCAAGCGGGAGGCCAGGCGGCGCGCGCCGGCTTCCTCGAACAGGTCGACGTCGTATTCCAGCATCGCCTGCAGGCCGCCGTCGGCTTCGTGCAGGGTCAGGGTCAGGTCGAAGCGCGGGGAGCTGTCGTCGCTGGACAGCGTTTCCAGCTCCAGCCCCGGCAGGCGCAGCGTGTCCAGCGGCGCGTTTTGCAGCACCAGCATGGTCTGGAACAGCGGGTTGCGCGTCAGCGAGTGATCCAGCCGCAGCGCGTCGACGATGGTTTCAAAGGGCAGGTCTTGCAGTTCGTAGGCTTCCAGCACCACATCGCGCACCCGCGCCAGCAATTGCAGCGCGCTGGGCGCGCCGGCCAAGTCGACGCGTAGCGCCAGGGTGTTGACGAAGCAGCCGATCAGGCCCTCCAGGTCCGCGTGCTGACGGTTGGCGATGGGGCTGCCTATCACCAGGTCGCGCTGGCCGCTGTAGCGCGACAGCAGTTCGGCGTAGCCGGCCAGCAACACCATGAACAGTGTGCCGCCGGCGCGTTCGGCCAGCCGGCGCAGGCTCTGGGTTTCCGCCGGCGAGAAGCCGAAGCGGACGAAGCGCCCACGGCGCGGGCGGCCGATGGCGCCCATGCCGCGCGGCCGGTCGCCCAGCAGTTCCAGTTCCGCCGGGGCGTCGGCCAGGCGCGTCTTCCAGCGCGCCAGCATGTGTTCGAAGCGCTCGCCGGCCAGGGCGTCGCGTTGCCATTGGGCGAAGTCGCCGTATTGGATGGGCAGGGCGGGCAGGCGGGGCGGGCGTCGCTCCAGCGCGGCGGCGTACAGTTCGCCGAACTCCCGCACCAGCACCCCCAGCGACCAGCCGTCGGACAGGGCGTGGTGCAGCGCGATCAGCAAAGCGGCGTCGTCCGGCGCGATGCGCAGCAGGGCGAAGCGCAGCGGCGGCGCGGCCTCCAGGTCGAATTTGGGCCGGGCGAAGGCTTCGGCGGCGCGGTTCAGCGCCGTTTCCAGACTCTCGCCGGCGGCCACGCGCAGCGTCTGTTCTTGCAGTTCCGTCCCGTCGCTGTTTTCGACGATTTGCCGCAGCTCGCCGTCGCTCAGTTCGAAGCGGGTGCGTAGCGCCTCGTGGCGGCGGACCACGCCGGCCAGCGCGGCGCGTAGCGCTGGGAGGTTCAGGCGGCCGCGCAGGCGCAGGCCCTGGGCGATGTTGTAGACGCCGTTTTCGCTCTGGTCCAGCCGCTCCAGGAACCAGAAGCGTTGCTGGGCGAAGGAGGACGGCAGCGGCCGCGAGCGGTCCGCCAGGGGGATGCGGCGCTCCGGCGCGGAAGCCGGCGCGACCGGGTCTTCCAGCTCTACGCGTTCCGCCAGGGCAACGGCGAATTCGGCCACCGTCGGGTGTTCAAACAAGGTGCGCAGGGGTAGTTCGACGCCGAATTCGGCGCGCAGCCGGGACATGACCCGGGTGGCCAGCAGCGAATGGCCGCCGGCTTCGAAGAAGTTTTGTTCGCGGCCTAGGCCGCCGGCGCCCAGCACTTCGCCCCAGATGCGGGCCACTTCGCTTTCGGCGCGGCTGCGCGGCGGCGCACCGGCATCGACGCCGCCTTGTTCGGACTGGCCGGGTTCGGGCAGCGCGCGCCAATCCAGTTTGCCGCTATGGGTCAGCGGCAGCTTGTCCAGCGTGACGAAGGCGGCGGGCAGCATGTAGTCGGGCAGGCGCGAGGCGAGATGACGGCGCAATTCCGGCCCCAGCGCGTCGCGCGGCTGGCTTTGCGCCGGGGTGTTGAAGCAGTCGGCGGGCTCGCCGTCGTCGCCGCCGTCCAGCCGCTCCAGCGGCAGCGCGGGCAAGGCGTCGGCGGTGGCGGCCAGCGCCAGGTCGAACCGGCCGTCGGCGGCGTTTTCGCTCCAGCAGAGGCGCGCGGCCAGGCCGTCGGCGGCGGCCGCCGCCAACAGCTCCGCGGGCTCGGCGGTGTCGGGCAGCGCTTGCGCCCGCCAGGGCTGACCGTCGGCGGTTTCGTCGTCGGCCGTGCTGTTGACCTGATCATGATCCAGCCAGGCGAGGAAGCGGTTGACCTCGGCGGCGCGGCGGTTGGCCAGGCCGGACCGCGGGCGCCGCGCATCAGGGGCGGGAGCGGCGTTCGGCGCGCCCTTGCTCAGCACCACGTCGTAGCGATAGGTGGTCAGTTCGCAGTCGCCGCCGTCTTCTTTCAGGCGGATTTCTATCGCGGCGATGTCGCCGCGGCGGCGCGCCAGCCGGCGGAACAGCGCCGGGTCCACCAGCAGTTCCTTTTCTTCCGCGATCAGCGCGTCCAGTTGACGGCGCAGTTCCGCCCGCGTCGGGCGGGCGGCGGCGGGCAGGCGGTGCAGCAGGCGGCTGGCCTGGAAGTGCCGCAGCATGCCCAGGTGGCGCAGGTCGCCCAGCAGCAGTTTGCCGCCCGGACGCAGCCGCGCCAGCGCCTGGTCCACCACGTCCAGGAAGTAGGCGGCGTCGGGGAAGTATTGCGCCACGGAATTGATGATCACGGTGTCGAAGTCGTCCGGCAGGCCGGCCAGGTCGCGGGCTTCGCGCCGCTCCAGCTTCACCTGGTTCAGGCCGCGCGCGGCCACGGTGCGGCCCAGGCGTTCCAGCGCGCGGGCGGAGAAGTCCAGGCCGTGGTAGCGCTCGCTGTCCGGGGCGACGGCGAGCAACAGCATGCCGCTGCCGACGCCGATTTCCAGCACCCGGCGCGGATGCAACGCGCGGATGCGGCTCAGGATCTCGTCGCGCCAGCGCCGCATGTGGGCGGCGGGAATCAGGGCGTTGTCGTAGGAGTCGGTCCAGCCGACCAGATCGAGGTCGGCGTCCTCGGCTGGCGCGTCCTCGTAGATCATGTCGAAGGCGGGCAGCCAGCCCTTTTCCTTGTCCTTGGCGGCGGCTTCCAGGCCGCTACGCTTGGCGACATAGGCGACCAGACGCGCCTGATCGCCTTCGCCGCGCACCACCACGGCGGCTTCCGCCACCGCCGGGTGCTGGCTGAGCAAGGCCTGGATTTCGGCGGTTTCGATGCGGAAGCCGCGCAGCTTGACCTGTTGGTCGGCGCGGCCGCGGTATTCCAGTTCGCCGCGCGGGGTGACGCGGGCCAGATCGCCGCTGCGGTAGAAGCGCAGGCCGCTGTCCAGGTGCGGATCCGGCATGAAGCGTTGGGCGCTCAGCTCCGGCTGATTGACGTAGCCCAGCGCCACGCCGGCGCCGCCGACGTGGATTTCGCCCACCATGCCCGGCGGCACCGGCTGCAGCGCATCGTCCAGCAGGCGGATGCACAGGTCGGGGAGAGGCGCGCCGATCACGCTGCCCAGCTTGCGCTTGATCTCGGGCAGGCCGATGCGGCGGAAGGTCACGTGCACGGTGGTTTCGGTGATGCCGTACATATTGATCAACCGCGGGTAGTCGTCGCCGTGACGGTCCAGCCAGGGCTCCAGGCTGCTGAGGTCCAGCGCCTCGCCGCCGAAGACGACGTAGCGCAGCGCCAGATCGCCTTCGCGCGGGTTTGCCTCCTCGGCGGCCATCAATTGGCGGAAGGCCGACGGGGTCTGGCTCAGCACGGTGACTTTTTCCTCGCACAACAGCTGGTAGAAGGCGTCCGAGGAGCGGGCCAGCAGCGGCGGCACAATCAGCAGGACGCCGCCGTGGGCCAGCGCGCCCCAGATTTCCCACACGGAGAAGTCGAAGGCGTAGGAGTGGAACAGCGTCCACACTTCGCGCGGGCCGAACTGGAACAGCTCGGCGCTGCTGGAGAACAGCCGGGCGCAGTTGCGGTGGCTGACCGCCACGCCTTTAGGCCGGCCGGTGGAGCCGGAGGTGTAGATGATGTAGGCCAGGCCGTCCGGGTCGTCGCCGGCCGGCAGCGCCGCCGACGGCGCGGGCTCCGCCGCGTCCAGAGTCAGCAGCGGGCCGGCGAAGGGCGGCAGCGTAGGCGCCAGCGCCTCGGTGCTGAGCACGGCGCGCGCGCCGCTGTCCTCCAGGATGTAGCGGATGCGGTCGGCCGGATAGGCCGGGTCCATCGGCACATAGCCGGCGCCGGCCTTGAGCGCGGCCAGCACGCCGATCATCAGTTCGAACGAGGGCGTCAGCCACAGGCCGACGGGATCGCCGGGCCGCACGCCGGCAGCCGCCAGCCGCCGCGCGGCGGCGTCCGACAGCCGTTCCAGTTCGCCGTAACTGAGCTCTCGGCCGTCGCAGCGCAGCGCCGCGGCGTCGGCTTGCATCGCGGCGAAACGGCTGAAGGCGCGGTGCACCGGTTCGCCATCGCGCGCGGCGGCGCGCAGCGGCAGCGTCAGCAGGGAGGCGGCCTGTTGCGGCGTGGTCAGCGGCAGCGCGGCCAGCGGCGCGTCCGGCTGGCGGCTGGCTGCGTCCAGCAGAATCACCAGTTGTTCGGCGAAACGCTCGACGGAGAGCCGCTCGAACAGCGCGGTGTTGTAGGAGAAGGCGCCGGACAGGCCGTCCTCGGTCTCGCGCATGAACAGCTCAAGGTCGAAGCGGGCGGCTTCCTGGCTGAGCACCGGGGTCAGCCGCAGCCCGTCCAGCGTCGGCATCGCCGCCGGGATGTTGAGCAGGGTGAAGGCGACCTGGAACAGCGGGTTGCGGCTGGGGTCGCGGCTGGTTTGCCCCAGTGCGCCGACCAGCTGGTCGTAGGGCACCGCGGCGTGTTCGACGGCATCGCGCATGACGTCCGATTGCCGACGGGCGAACTGGCGGAAGCTGTCTTCCGGGCCGATGCGGGCGCGGATCACCAGCATATTGGCGAAGAAACCGATCAGCGCCTCGGTTTCCACTCGTTCGCGTCCGGCCAGCGAGGTGCCGATGGCCAGATCGTCCTGGCGGGCGTGGCGCGCCAGCAGCGCCTGGAAGGCGGACAGCAGCAGGCAGAACAGCGTGGTGCGCTCGGCCGCCGCCAGCCGGCGCAGGCGTTCCGCGGTGTCGGCGGGCACGGCGAAGCCCACGGTGGCGCCGTCGAAGCTTTGCACCGGCGGCCGGGGCTTGTCGGTGGGCAGCTCCAGCGTGGGCAGGCCGGCTAGCTGGGTTTTCCAATAGGCGAGGTCGGCGTCCCAGCGGTCTTGTCGGCCGCAGGCGTGCTGCCAGCGCGCGTAGTCCAGGTACTGGATGGGCAGCTCTGGCAGATCCGGCGCGCGGCCGCGGCTGAGCGCGGCGTAGGCGCTGGCGGCTTCGTCCATCAGCACCGCCAGGGACCAGGCGTCGCCGACGATGTGGTGCAGGGTCAGCACCACCGCGTGCTCGTCCGCCGCCAGCTTCACCAGCGCGATGCGCAGCGGCTGGCCGGAGGACAGGTCGAAGGCGTGAGCGCTTTCCCGGCGCGCCAGCGCTTCCAGCCGGGACGCGGCTTCTTCGGCCGGCAAGGCGGACCAGTCCAGTCGATCGATAAAGGCGCGGCCGGCGGGCTGCGGGATTTGCGTCGCCACGCCGTTGACTTCGCGAATGGCGGTGCGCAGGGAAGCGTGGCGCGTCACCACGCAATCGAAAGCCCGGCATAGCGCGTCCGCCTGCAAGGCGCCGCTGAGGCGGAAGGCGGAGCAGATATTGTAGGCGGCGGCGCCGGCGCTGAGCTGGTGTAGAAACCAGAGCCGCTGCTGCTGAAAGGACAGCGGGCCGGAGGCGGCGTCGCCGCGCGGAATCCGTCCGCCGTCCACGGGCGCGGGGGACGGGGGCAAGACGTCCAGTTCTTGTTCCAGCAAATGGTCGAGAAGGTCCAGATCGTTATCGTTCCAATCGCTAACGCTCATTTCAATGGCTTTCCAGGTGATGTGTTGTCGTCGCCCATCGGGCTGCGCGTTTATCGCGCCCGATTTGATTTCGATTATTTTTCGAGGTCTGTAAAAATATTCAATTTGTGCGGTATATTCTTTGGCGGGTTTGTGGGTCGGTATTCTCCGATTTAAACAATTCCAATTAGAACCTGTTTGCGACCTGCTGCGCGTCGGCGATACGGCGTTGAAAACACCTTCGAAATGCTCATGTACCACTCGTACATTCCGCTTTCTCAGCTGTTTTCGCCTTGTCTCGCTCTAGCTCGCGAGATCGTAAACACGTTCTTCGCAATGTTTTGATTGGGTAAATTAATTTATTTGAAAACTGTCTTAATTTTCTAGCGACGGCATGGAGGTTGTTA
Source organism: Chromobacterium sp. IRSSSOUMB001 (assembly GCF_023507765.1). Classification (NCBI taxonomy): domain Bacteria; kingdom Pseudomonadati; phylum Pseudomonadota; class Betaproteobacteria; order Neisseriales; family Chromobacteriaceae; genus Chromobacterium; species Chromobacterium sp. IRSSSOUMB001. The sequence goes on along the minus strand of NZ_JALCYU010000025.1, from coordinate 18,946 downwards.
TGACGCAGGACGCGATGAATGAAACCAAATACATCGTGGTGATGAATCATGAAGAGCAATATTCGATATGGCCGGAATATCGCGAAATCCCCGCGGGCTGGCGTTCTCTTGGCGTTAGCGGAGGAGAACAGGAGTGTCTGGACTATATTGAAAAGAATTGGACGGATATGCGTCCGTTGAGCCTGAGACAATTCATGCAGGAAAATCAAACGGCTTCCCCTTCCGCTAATTAATGGTTGTTATGTGTTGTTTTTGAAGTCGCCGCATTGCGGCGGCTTTTTCATTGCAAAGGCAGCCGCCGCGTCAGCCAGGGCAACAGCAGCCGGTTCAGCCGGGACAACAGCCGGTGGCGCAGGCCCAGCCAGTTAAGGTCCATGTGGTGACGGGCATAGCCGCCGTCGGGGTCGTTGGCCGGCGGCCAGGAGCTGCCGTCCGGCGTGGGCGAGCCGGGTTCGAAGTAATAGCCGGGGCAACACAGCGTGGCCGGGTCGTCCAGACAGCCGCTTTGCTGCGCGCACCAGGTGAAGAAGCGCGGGCCCACGGTGACGGCGGTGCGCATCGCCGGCGACTCGCGCAGCCTGGCCGGCATGGCCGGGTCCAGCGGCGCGGACTGGCCGGCCGCCAGCCGGTCCAGCACCGTGTTCCACAAGGGGTGGCCGGGCGCGCTGCCTATCAGCGCGTTGTTGAAACCGTGGGTGCGCGACAGGATGAGCCGCCTTCCAGGCAGCAGCGGGTCTATGGGCCGCAGGTTTTCGATGTCCATGTCGATGTAGAAGCCGCCGTGCAGCGCCAGGAACAGGTAGCGCGCGGCGTCTATGCGTTGGATGTCGCGCTCGAAGTTGGCGTAGCGCGCGGCGAACCAAGGGTAGTGCTCGTCAACCAGCGCCTGCATCCGGGGCGCGTCCCAGAACACGAACTCCCAGTCCGGATGCCGCCGCATCCAGGTGTCGCGGTAGCGGCGATATTTGTCCGGCAGCGCGGCGGCGCCTTGATACCAGATCTGATGGATGCGGCGCGGAATGTCCGCGGCCGGGGTGGCGAGTGTCGGGTTCACGAGAAGGTGGCTCCGCCGTCGATTGCGATGATGCGGCCGTTGAAGTAGTCGCATTCGATGATGAATTTCAGCCCCTGCCAGATTTCGGCCGGCTCGGCCATGCGCCGCAGCGGCACCTGGGCGATCAGTTCCTCGCGGGTGGCCGGCGCCAGGCCGGCGGCCATCGGGGTGTCGGTCAGGCCCGGGGCGATGCCGGCCACGCGAATGCCGAAGGGCGCCAGCTCCAGCGCCCAGGTCCGGGTGAGCGCGTCCAGGCCGGCCTTGGACGCCGCGTAGTTGGACTGGCCGGGATTGCCGGCGCTGGTGACCGAGGAGACGTTGACGATCAGGCCCGGCGTCTTGAGGCCGGACTCCACGCGAGCGGCGGTGAACTCGCGGCTCAGCAGATAAGGCGCGGTCAGGTTGCTTTCCAGCACCGACCGCCATTGCGCGGTGGGCAGCTTGCGGACGAAGCCTTCCACGTCCAGCCTCACCAGCCAGCCGTCGCGCAGGATGCCGGCGTTGTTGACCAGCAGATTGGCCGGTTCCGCCTGTTCCGACGTGGTTTTCAGAAAAGCGCGGACCGCGGCCTCCTGGCTCACGTCCAGCACCGAGCCGCGCACCGAGCCGGGTAGGCCGGCGGCGTCTTCTTCCAGCCGGCGCAGGCCGGCGGCGTCCAGATCCGCGGCGTGGACCCGAGCGCCGGCGCGTGCCAGCTCCAGAGCGAAGGCGCGGCCGATGCCGCTGGCGGCGCCGCTGACGATGGCGTTGATGTGTTCCAGTTTCATTCTGCGGTTTCCATGGTGGAGGGTTGAGCGGCGGCCCGGCGCAGCGCGTCGCGCTCGGCGTCGGACATGCCGCGCAGCTTCAGGTAGACGGCGGCGATCTTGGCGGCCAGGCCGGGCGCGGACTCGCGCTCCGCCAGCAGCGCGGCCAGGGCGCGCGGGGTTTGGGCGTGGAAGGTGGCGCGCAGCGGCAGCGTTTGCCGGAAGATTTTGTTGACGCGCACCTGGATGCGGGTGGCCAACAGCGAATGGCCGCCCAATTCGAAGAAGTCGTCGTCGGCGGCGATGCCGGCGCGTTCGAACACTTCTTCCCACAATGCGCACACCGCTTGCTCCAGCGCGCCCTGAGGGGCGCTGCCGGCGCGGGTCGGCGCGCTGGCGGCCGGTTCGGGCAGGGCCTTGCGGTCCAGCTTGCGGTTGGCGGTCAGCGGCAACTGTTCCAGGGTGACAAAGCGGCTGGGCAGCATATAGCCGGGCAGCGCGGCGGATAGCTGGGCGCGGACCCGCTGCAAGGCAGTCGGGTCGGCTTCGTCGCCGGAGCGCCAGGCGCCGCCGCCGTCCGGCACCAGGTAGGCCACCAGCCGGGCGTGGCCTTGCGGGTCGCGGCGGACGGCCGCCGCAGCCTGGCGCACGCCGGGCAGTTCGCGCAGCCTGGTTTCCACTTCCTCCAGCTCCAGCCGGAAGCCGTTGAGCTTGGCCTGGCCGTCCAGCCGGCCCAGCACGCGGACGCTGCCGTCCGGCCGCAGGCAGGCCAGGTCGCCGCTGCGGTAGACGCGGGCGCCGGGCCGGCCGGCCAGCGGGTCGGGTCGGAAACGGGCGGCGGTTTGCGCCGGCGCGCCCAGATAGCCCAAAGCCAGGCCGTCTCCGCCGATCTGCAGTTCGCCCGCCAGTTGCGGCGGCAGCGGCTGGCCGTGGTGGTCGGCCACCCACAGCGTGGTGCGGCGGACGGCGTGGCCGGCCGGCGGCGGCAGTTCCGCGCCGTCGACCCGGTGCAGCGCGGACCAGATGGTGGTTTCGGTGGGGCCGTAGACGTTCCACAGCGCGGCGCCGGCGTCCAGCAGCTCGCGGGCCAGGTCGGCGGGCAGCGCCTCGCCGCCGCACCAGGCGCGCAGCCCGGGCGCGGGCTTCCAGCCGGCTTCCAGCAGCATGCGCCAGCTGGCCGGCGTGGCCTGGATCACGCCGGCGCCGCGGCGCGCGGCCTCGGCGGCCAACGCCGGGCCGTCGCCGCTGGCCGAAGCCGGCGCGATGGCGACCGTGCCGCCGCGGACCAGGGGCAACAGCAGTTCCAGCGCCGCGATGTCGAAGGACCAGGTGGTGACCGACAGCAACACGTCGTCCGCGCCGAAGCCGGGTTCGGCGCTGAAATGCCGCAGGATGTTGGCCAGCGAGCGATGGGCGATCTGCACGCCCTTGGGCCGGCCGGTGCTGCCGGAGGTGAACAGGGTGTAGGCCGGCGCTTCCGGGTGGAGCGCGTCGCCGGGCAAGGGAGCGTCGTCGCCGTCGGCTTGAGGCAGAGGCGTCGGCAGCGTCAGCAGTTTGGCGGACGCGGGCCAGCCGGTCTGCTCGCCGTCGACGAGGACCAGGCCGGGGCGGGCGTCTTCCAGGATGGCGTCGCGCCGCAGCGGCGGCAGCGCCGGGTCCAGCGGCAGGTATTGCGCGCCGGCCCACAGCGTGCCCAGCAGGGCGGTCAGCGCGCGTCCGTCCGGAGGCAGGGCCAGCGCCACGGTGTCGCCGGGAGCGACGCCGCGCTCCGCCAACCGGCGCGCCAGCGCGCGCGCGCCGTTCACCAGTTGGCGGTAGCTCAGCTCGCCGTCCTCGGCGGCGACCGCGATCTTGTCCGGGTTGAGCCGCGCGGCGGCGGTCAACATGGCGAGCACATTATCGCCGCGCTCCGGCGGCGGGAAGGCGGCCGGAGGCGTCGGTTCGGCCAGACGCAACTCGCCTACGCGGGCCGCGCCGCCGGCGATCTGCCTCAGCAGCCGCGGCAGCGCTTCCAGCAGCGCCGCGACGCGTTCCGGTTCGATGCGGCCGGCGTCGAATACGCCGTCCAGCTCAATGGTGTCGGCGTCTGGCTTGACGTAGAGGGTCAGCGGATAGTTGGACTGTTCGCGCGCGGAGGCCGCGCCCACGCGCAGCGCTTGGGCGACGTCGCCGACCGAGGCGCGAATCGGGTAGTTCTCATAGACCAGCACCACGTCGAACAGCGCCTGGCGCGCGGACAGGCCGCTCCAGCGCTGGATGTCCACCAAGGCGCTGGACTCGAAGGGGCCCAGACGGCTCTGGGCGTTCTGCAGCCGGTGGAGAAAATCGTCCACCGCTTGAGCGGCCGAGCAGTCGGCGCGCAAGGGCAGGGTGGAGATGAACAGGCCGACGGCGGCGTCGCAGCCGGGGAGCGATTCGGGCCGGCCGGCCATGGTGACGCCCAACACTAGGTCGTCGCAGCGGCCGACGCGTGACAGAGCCACCGCCAGCGCGCCCTGGAATAAGGTGTTGAGCGTGACTTTGCGCTCTCGCGCCGTCCGCCGCAACTCAGCGGTCAGCGCGGAGTCCAGCCGCAGCGAATGGGCGCGCGGCTGGGGCGGGCCGCCGGCCGGCAGCAAGGCCAGATCGGCCGCGGCGGCGTAGCCGCTGAAGTAGTCGCGCCAGAAGTCTTCCTGGGCTTGGCGGTCGCTGTGCGCGCGCAGCCATTTGATGAAGCGCCCGAACGAGGGCGCCGGCGGCAGCGCCGCGCTCTGGCCTTGGCTCAGCCCGCGGTACAGGGTCAGGGCCTCGTCAAAGACGACGGCCATCGACCAACCGTCCAGCAGTGCGTGGTGATGGGTCCAGACCAGCCGCCAAGGCGCGCCGTTCCGGGTCAGCAGCGCCAGGCGCATCAAGGGCGGGGCGTCCAGCGCGAAGCCGGCGGCGCGGTCGTCGGCCAGATAGCGTTCCAGCGCGGTCTCGTCCGGCGTTTCGCAGATGGAGAACGGCAGCGCGGGCGCGCGATGGACCCGTTGCAGCGGCGCGGCCAAGCCTTCCCAGGCGAAGCTGACGCGCAGCGCGTCGTGCCGCGCCAGCACCTGCTCCCAGGCTTGGCGCAGCAAGACCGGATCCACCGCGCCGTCCAGTTCGGCGACCACTTGTTCTATGTAGACGCCGGCGGGGCCGGACGAGGCTTCCATTCGCGAGTGGAACAGCATGCCTTCCTGCACCGGCGTCAGCGACCACAGGTCGACGATGTCGCCGCGCTCGCCCAGCGCCGCGGGCAGGCTGGCCTCATCCAGCGCGGCCAGCGGGAAGTCGTCCGGCGTCAGCGCCGCCGCCGCGGCGTCCGCGTCCAGGCTCAGCAGCGCGAGCAGCCGCTGCCGCATTTGCCGGGCGAGGGCCTCCACCGTCGCGCGCGGCAGCGTGGCGCGGCCGTAGTTCCAGCGCAGGGACAGTTTGCCGTCGCTGACCAGGGCCACGATGTCGATCAGCCGGGGGCGCAAGCCATCCGGGTCTTCCATCGCGCCCACGGATTCCGGAGCAGGCGCCAGTGCGCCGTCGGCCGGCAGGCTGGCGTCGAACTGGCCCAGGTAGTTGAAGGCGATTTGCGGTTCCGGCATGGCGGCCAGCGCGCGGGCGTCGACCGCCTGACGCAGCGCGCCGTAGCCGGCGCCGCCGGCCGGCACCGCGCGCAAGGCTTGCTTGACCCGGCGCAGCAGCCGCGGCGGCGAAGCCTCGGCCAGGCCGGTCACGGTCAGCGGATACAGGGCGGTGAACCAGCCCACGGTGCGGGAGAGGTCCAGGGCCTCGTCGTCTCGGCCGTGGCCTTCCATGGTGAGGACCAGCGCGTCGGCGTCCAGCCAGTCGCGCAGCGCGCCCAGCGCCGCCGTCAGCAGCATTTCCTCGGCGCTGGTGCGCAGCGCTCCGCCGCGGAGCAGGGCGGCGGTCTCGCCGCTGTCCAGCGACAGCTCCACGGTGTCCGTCATCCCGTAGCGGTTGTCGCGCGCCGCCTCCGCCGTCAGCGGGACGCGGACCGCGTCGGCGGCCAGCCGCGCTTGGTCTAGCCAGTAAGCGCGTTCTTCGGCGGAGGGTTCGAACGGGCGCAGCGCCCAATGGCCGAAGCCGACGTTCGCCGGCATGGGGGCGACGCCGGCAAGCAGGCCGGCGAGATCTTGCAGCAGCACGCGCCAGGACACGCCGTCCACAATCAAATGATGGATGACCATCAGCAGCCGGCCGGCTTCGCCGTCGCCGCAATCGAAGTGCACGGCTCGCAATAGCGGCCCGCGTTCCAGATCCAGCTCGCGCTGCGCCGCTTCGGCGCGGGCCTCGATGGCGGCGGCGCGCTCAGCGGCAGGCAGCGCGCTCAGATCGACGCGTTCCAGCCAGTCTTCTTCGCGCAAGGCCTCGCGCGGCGCGTAGTGTTGGCGCCAGCCGTCGGCTCCGGCGGAGAAGCGCAGGCGGAAGGCGTCGTGGCTCTGTTCCAGCCGCAGCAGGGCGCTGCGCAGCGTCGGAGCGGAAATGCCGGCGGCCACGCTCAGCAGCAGCGCCTGGTTCCAGTGGCCGGGACGCGGCAGGGTGTCGACGCGTTCGAAGAACCAGCGTTGGGCCGGCGTCAGCGGAAGCGGAGCGCCTGGCGGAATGTCCTCCAGCTTGGCTTCCTGCCGCGCCGGGCGCGCTTGGGCGGCCAGCTCGGCGATGGTGGGGTGGCTGAAGATGTCGCGCGCGGCCAGCGTCAGGCCGGCCTGGCGGGCCTGAGCCACGATTTGCAGGCCTAGGATGGAGTCCCCGCCCAGTTGGAAGAAGTTGTCGTCGGCGCCGATGTCTTCGCGGCCCAGCGTTTGCCGCCAGATCGCGGCCAAAACCTGTTCCTCTGGGGTATTGGGCGCGCGGCTGCGCATTGGGGCCGCCGCGTCCGCCTGCGGCGCGGGCAGCGCGGCGCGGTCGGTTTTGCCGTTGGCGCCGACCGGCCATTGCCGCAGCGCGATCAATTGCGCGGGCAGCATGTATTCCGGCAGACGCAGGCGCAGCGCCGCCAGGATGGCGGCTCGCCAGTCGCCGGCCTCGGCCTCCGGCGTCAGCCCTACGTAACCGGCCAGCTTGTCCGCGCCGGAGCGGTCGCGGTAGAGCGCGGCGGCGGCTTGGCGCACGCCGGGGCAGGCGGCGAGGCCGGCTTCGATCTCTTCCAGTTCCACGCGCTGGCCGCGCAGCTTGACCTGGCCGTCGGCGCGGCCCAGGTATTCCAGCACGCCGTCCGGCAGCAGGCGCACGATATCGCCGCTGCGGTACATGCGGCCGCCGGGCAGCGGCGACAGCGGGTCCGGGATAAAGCGCCGCGCGGTCTGCGCCGGTTGGCCCAGATAACCGCGGGCCAGGCCGCAGCCGGCGATGTACAGTTCGCCGCGCACGCCGGGGGGCACCGGATTGAGGCGGGCGTCCAGCACATGGAAGACGGCGCTGTCTATGGGGTGGCCGATGCCGATGGCGGCCGCGGGCGGGTCCGAGCGCAGGTATTCCGCGCTGGAGGCGTCGATGGCGGTTTCGGTGGGTCCGTAGAGGTTGACCAGCGGGATGTCCAGCGCGGCGTGGAAGCGGGCCAGGGTGGCGGCCGGCAGCGCTTCTCCGCCGACGAAGACCCGGCGCAGCGCGCGGCAGCCGGCGAAGTCAGGCATCGACAGCAGCACGGCCAGCAGGCTGGGCACCAGCTGCAGCACGGTGACGCCTTGTTCGCGCACGGCGCGGATCAGGTAGTCCGGGTCGCGGTGTCCGTCCTCCGCCGCCAGCAGCAGCCGCGCGCCCTGAGTCAGCGGCGCCCAGAACTCCCAGACCGAGGCGTCGAAACCCACCGGGGTTTTCTGCAGCACCGCGTCGTCCGCGTCCAGCGGGTAGCGGCGGTTCATCCAGGCCATGTGGTTGTCCAGCGCGGCGCGGCCGACGGCGACGCCTTTGGGGCGACCGCTGGAGCCGGAGGTGAACAGCAGATAGGCCAGCGCGTCGCCATGGACGGGCGCGGCGGGGGCCGCCGCGTCTTCGTCGTTCAGATCGTCGGCCAGGTTCGCCTGCAAGACGGCGCAGCCGGGCGGCGCGTAAGCGGCGGGGTTCAGGCTGAGCAGCTGCGCCGGGGCGGCCTCCCGCAGGATTTCGCGGCGGCGTGCCTCGGGCTGGCCTCGGTCCAGCGGCAGATAGGCGGCGCCGGCCTTCAAGGTCGCCAGCATCGCCACCACCAGTTCGGGCGAGCGCGGCAAGTCCAGCGCCACCACCGCGTCCGGGCCAACGCCATGCGCCAACAGCCGGCGCGCCAGCCGGTTGGCCTGGCCGTCCAGCTGGGCGTAGCTCAGCGCCTCGCCGTTTCCGGCGACGGCGGGCGCGTCCGGTTGCCGCCGCGCGATGGCGGCGACCGCCTGCGGCACCGATAAGGCCGCGAGACCGGCGGACGGTCCGCGTAGCGGCTCGACAGCGGTCTCCGTCAGCGCGGCGTCCAGGCAGAGGGCGTCGGGGTCTCGCGCCAGCGCGGCGGCGGCGGCCAGGTAGAGCCGGCCGATGGCGGCCACTTGCTCGTCGGGGAAGGCGGCGCGGTCGTAGGAAAAGCCCAGGGTGACGGCGCCCTCGGCGCGGCTGGCGCTGAAGGTGACGGCCAGCGGGATGTCCACCGCTTCCAGGCGGCTGCTGTCCAGCACCTCCAGGCCGCCGCTCTCGCTCAGTTCGCGGTAGACGTGGAAATCCACATAGTTGAACGAGGCGTCGAAGCGGGCGGCCTCGTCCAGTTTGAGGATTTCCGCCAGCGGGAAGAAGCGGCGGGGCAGGCTGTTTCCCTCCGCCGTCATGGTTTCCGCCAGCAGCGCGCGCCAACTGCCGCCAACGCGGACGCGCAGCGGCAGGGTGTTGAGGAAGAGGCCCAAGGCTTCGGCGCCGTCGGCGTCCGCCGGCCGGCCGTTGCTGACCAGGCCGGTGACGATTTCGTCCTGGCCGCACAAGCAGGCCAGCACGCGGGCGTGCACGGCCAGCAGCAGGGTTTTCAGCGGCATGCCGCTGTCCGCGGCCAGCCGGATCAGCGCCGCGGCGGTGGCGCTTGGCAAGCGTGTTTCCCGCGAGCCCACCCTGGCCTTGCCCGTCGGCGCGGCGCGTTGAGGCCAGCGCGGGATGGCGGCGGACGGCAGGCCTTTCAGCTGTGCGCGCCAGTAGTCTCGCTGCGTTGGATCGGCCAGCGCCGCGCGTTCGGCGGCGACGAATTCTCGGAAGGCCGCGCGCGGTGCCCGCGCGGGGCCGCCCTGGTCGCGCATCTTTTTGAACAAGGCCGCGCACAAGGTGGCCACGCTCCAGCCGTCCAGGATGGCGTGGTGGAAAGCCAGCGTTAGCTGCCACTCGTCCTCGGCCAGCCGCAGGCAGCCGACGCGCAGCAGCGGCGGCCGTTCCGGCGCGAAGCGCTGTTCGCTTAGCTGTCGCAGCTGGCTGGCGACGGCGTCGTCCCGTTGCTGCGGAGAAAGGCCGCGCAGGTCGTCGATGTCCAGGCTGGGCGTCAGATCGCGCCAAACCAGTTGCAGCGGCTGGGAGTAGCCGGCCAGCGCGAAGCCGGTGCGCAGCAGCGGGTGTTCGCGGCTCAGCTCCGCCAGCGCCCGGCGCAGGCGCTCCGGGTCGATATCGACGCGCAGCCGGTGGGAGAACACGTCGTGGTACAGGTTGCGGCCGTCGTCGTATTCATTGTGGAAGAGCATGCCGGCCTGCAGTCTGGCCAGGGGCAGCGCGTCTTCCACCTCGGGCGGCAGCCGCGCGCGGTCCGCGGCGTCAATCAGCGCGAACGGCGGCAGTGCCGTGTCCGGCGCGGCCGTGCTTTCGGCTTCGCCTATCGCTTCGACGATGGCTTCGATGGTGCCGTGGCGGAAAATGTCCTGGATGCTCAACGGGCAGCCGCGTTCCTTGGCCAGCCCGGCGATGCGCACGCTGCGGATGGAATCTCCGCCCAGCGTGAAATAGTTGTCTCGTATGCCGACGCGCGGCAGGTCCAGCACCTGGCGCCAGATCTCCGCCAGCAGCTTTTGTCTGGGGGTGGCCGCTTCGACATAGGGCGTGTCCAGCGCCGAACGCGCGCCTTGCGGCGAGGGCAGCGCGCGCGCGTCAACCTTGCCGTTGAGGGTGAGCGGAAACTCGGTCAACGCGATGAAGACCGCCGGAATCATATGCGCCGGCAAGCGCGCGGCCAGATGGCGGCGCAGGGTTTCGGCGCCGGCCGCTGCGGGGTCGTCGGCGAGCAGATAGGCGATGAGTTGGTTGTCGGCGGCGACGAGATGGACATCGCGCACCGCCGGATGGCTCAGCAGCGCCGCGCGCACTTCGCCCAGCTCGATGCGGAAGCCGCGAATCTTCACTTGATGGTCGATGCGGCCGCAGTAGAGCAGCTCGCCGTCGGCGATTCGCCGCGCCAGGTCGCCGGAACGGTAGCGCCGTTCCGCGCCGACGCCGGGAAAGCGTTCGGCATTGAGTTGCGGGCGGTTCAGATAGCCGAGGCTGACGCCGGCGCCGCCGACCAAGATTTCGCCGGGCGCGCCCAGGGGAACGGGGTGACCGCAGGGGTCGGCCAGTTCCAGGCTCAGGTCGTCCAGCGGCTCGCCTATCGGGCTGAGTTCGCCGCCGGCCTCAAGATCGGCGGCGCGGATGCGGCGGAAGGTGACGTGCACGGTGGTTTCGGTGATGCCGTACATATTGGCCAGCCGCGGACTGTCGTCCCCGTGCCGCTCCAGCCACGGGCCCAATTCCGCCAGCCGCAGCGCCTCGCCGCCGAAGATCACCCAGCGCAGCGCGGACGGTCGCGGCAGCGGCGCGGCGGCTTCGGCCGCTATCGCCAGTTTGAACGCCGACGGGGTCTGGTTCAGCACGGTGACGCCTTCGCGGCCCAGCAGTTCGACGAAGGCGGCCGGATCGCGGCTGAGCTCGCGCGGCACCACGACGCAGCGGCCGCCATGCAGCAGCGCGCCCCAGATTTCCCATACCGAGAAATCGAAGGCGAAGGAGTGGAAATAGCTCCAGACGTCGCTTTCGTCGAAGGCGAAGTGGCGGGCGCTGGCGGAGAACAAGCGCAGCACGTTGCGGTGGGAAACCAGCACGCCCTTGGGCTGGCCGGTGGAGCCGGAAGTGTAGATCACGTAAGCGCCGTGCCCGGCTTCCAGGCCGGCGGGCGGCCGCGCCGCCGGCCTGGCGCCGCAGCCTATCTCCGCCAGCGACAGGCAGCGGTGTTCCGCCGGCAGCCGGGGCTTGAGTTCGGCGTCGGTCAGCGTGAGCAGCGCCTGGCTGTCGGCCAGTTGGTAGGCCAGCCGCTCCGCCGGATAGTCCGGATCCAGCGGCAGATAGACGCCGCCGGCCAGCGTCACCCCCAGCATGGCGGCGATTTGTCCGGCGGAGCGCGGCAGGCAAATGCCTACCCTGACGCCGGGCTGCACGCCGTCTTGACGCAGCCGTTCCGCAATGGCGGCGGCCTGGGCGCGCAGTTGCCGGTAGCTCAGCGTCGCGGGGCCGTCGCTGACGGCGATGCGGTCCGGAAAGCGTTCGGCGGCGGCCAGGAAGGCGGCGGCCAGGGTGTCCGGCCCGCCGCGCGGGCCTGGCACGGGCGGCTTGGCGGGTGAGGGGCGGACCAGGCCCAGCTCGCGCAGCGCGGCGTCCGGCCGCGCGGCGATCTGGCGCAGCAGTTCCAGATAGCCCTCCGCCAGCGCCGCGGCCGGAGCATCGTCCACGCGAGCGCGGTCGAAGCCCAGCTTCAAGCTCAGTCCGTCGGCGCCCGGCACCAGGGTCAGGGTCAGCGGGTAGTGAGTGCGCTCGCGCTGGGAGACGTCCGATATCTGGAAGCCCAAGCCGTCCGAGGGCAGGGCCTCGCCTATCGGGAAGTTGTCTATCGCCACCAGGGTTTCGAACAGCGGCTGACCGCGCGGCACGCCGCTGTGGCGCTGCACTTCGGCCAGATCGCTGTGCGACAGCGATTGCAGCTCCAACTGACGGCGTTGCACCTCGGCCAGCCATTGCGGCAGGGCGGCGTCGGCCGGCACCGGCAAGCGCAGCGGCAGGGAGTTGATCAAGAGGCCCACCATGCCGTCCACGCCGGGCAGATCAATGGCCCGGCCGGACAGGGTGAGGCCGAAGACCACGTCGTCCTGGCGGCTGTATCGGCTGAGCAGGATGGCCCAGGCGCCCAGCAGCAGGCTGCCCGGGGAGACCCGGCAGCGTTCGGCGGCGGCGGCGAGGTCGCCGTCGGCGCGGTAGTCCAGCCGCATCTCGATCTGGCCGACGTCGGCGCCGGCCAGCGCGCCCGGCAGCGCCGGCCGGTCCAGGCCCAGCGTGGTGGGCGCGGCCAGATCGCCCAGCGCGGCGCGCCAGCGCTTGGCGGCGGCGTCCTGGTCCTGGCGGCCCAGCCAGCTGAGGTAGGCGGCGAAGGGCGGCGGCGCCGAGGGCAGCGCCGCGCCGGACAGCAGGGCGAAGTAATCGCGCATCAGGATGGGCAGCGACCAGCCGTCCAGCAGAATGTGATGATGGCTCCAGATCAGCCTCCATTCCTCTTGCCCGTAGCGCAGCAGGGTCAGCCGCATCAGCGGCGGCCGGTTCAGCTGGAAGCCGCGGCGGCGGTCTTCGTCCAGTAGCGCTTCCAGCCGCCGTTCGCGCTCGGCGGGATCGTCCCGGCTCCAGTCGTGGACGTCCAGCGGCGTCCGCGCGTGGCGAAACACCACTTGGCGGGGCTCGGCCTGGCCCTTGGTGACGAAGGCAGTGCGCAGGATGGGGTGGCGCTCGGCCAGCCGCTCCAGCGCGTCGGCCATGGCGGCGGGATCCACCGCGCCGTCCAGCCGGCAGATCAATTGCTCGAAATAGACCGGGGAGCCGGGCGCGAACAAGGTGTGGAACAAGACGCCGCGCTGCAGCGGGCTCAGGGGCAGGATGTCCTGGATCTGGTCTTTGAGGTTCGGTGTGCTTGTCATGTTCATTCGATGTCGGTGAGGTCGTCCAGCAAGGCGGCCAATTCGTTCTCCTCCAGCGCGACGCCGGCGAAGTCCGAGGTGTGGTAGGCGACGGCGGGCAGGCCGCCGGCGCGGCAGAGCGCGGCCAGTTCTTCCAGCGCCAGCCGGCACTGTTCGGCCAGCGCCGGGGTTTCGTGGGCGTCGGCGTAGTCGAAGTCCAGCCGCAGGCGGCCCTTCTCTGTGCGGGCGTTGACGGCGATGGCGTGCGGCAGCCGCTGGCGCGGGTCTTGCGCCGGCCCGGCCTCTAGCGTCGACAGCCGCGCCCGCAGCCGCGGCAGCACGCCGTCGGCGGCGTCGTCCAGCCGGCCCAGGTAGTTGAAGCTGAGCGGCCGAGGCGGTGCCTGGTCCAGAGCGGCGGCCTGGGCCGGATCGCCCAGATAGCGCAGCACGCCGAAGCCGATGCCGCCGCCGGGCACGCCGCGCAGCGCGGCCTTGGCCGCCGCGGCCGCCGGCTCCCAGCCGTCGCCGGCCGGCTCTATGCGCAGCGGGTGCAGGCAGGTGAACCAGCCCACGCTGCGCGACAGATCGGGCGCGGGGCCGGCCGCCGCGTTGCGGCCGTGGTTTTCCAGGTCCAGAGCGAGCGCGGGCAGGCCGCTCAGCCGGCGCCAGGCCAGGGTCAGCGCCGCCAGCAGCAGTTCCTGCGGCTGGGCGCGGTAGCGTTCGGCGCCGCTCTCCTGCAGCGCGGCGCTGGCGTCGGCGTCCAGGCTGACCGTCGCGCGGCGGCGTTCCGCCACGCGGCCTACGGCGGCAAGTCCCGGCGGCGCGGCCAGCGGGGAGACGGCGCGTCGCCAGTAGTCGAATTCGCCGGCCAGCGCGGGCGCGTCGTCGGCCAGAGATTGCGCCCAGGCCCGGTAGCTGACGGGAACGGGAGGCAGCGAGGGTTCGGCGCCGTCCATGGCCTGGCCGTAGGCCTGGTCCAGGTCGTCCAGCAGAATGCGCCAGGACACCACGTCCACTACCCAGTGATGGGCGATCAGCAACAGCTCGGCGCGGCCGCCCGGCCCGGCCTCGATCAGCACGGCGCGCAGCAGCGGGCCGTTTTCCAGGTCCAGAGAAGCCTGCAGCCGCGCGCAGCGGGTTTGCAGCTCCGCCTCGCGGGCGGCGGGCTCCGTCGCCCGCAGCGTCAGCGTTTCAAGCGGCGGCGCGCCGCGCGGCCCGTAATGCTGGCTCCAAGCGCCGTCGGGCGCGCGGCGCAGCCTCAGACGCAGCGCGTCGTGCCGCAAGGCCACGGCCGTCAGCGCCGCCTGCAAGGCGGCGGGGTCCGCGGCGGAGTCCAGGCTCAGCCGCAGGCTGAGGTTCCAGTGCTGCGGCGCGGGCCAGTCTTGTTGCAGGAACCAGCGCTGGATCGGCGCCAGCGGCGCCTCGGCCTGTTCCGGCTCCTCGATGTGCGCCCGCCGCGCGGCGGCGCCGGCCACGGCGGCCAGTCCGGCCACCGTGGGATGGGCGAACAGCGCGCGCGGCTCGATGTCGAAACCGGCCTGCTTGGCGCGAGAGACGATCTGCAGGGCCAGAATGGAGTCGCCGCCGACGGCGAAATAATTGTCGTGAACGCCGATGCCGCTCCGCCCCAGCGCCGAGCGCCAGATCTCCAGCAGCGCGGCCTCGGCCGGGTTCAGCGTCTTGTACGCGTCCGGCGAGTCCGGCGCGGCCTCCTCCGGCGACGGCAGCGCCGCGCGGTCTATTTTGCCGGCGGGGGTCAACGGCCATTGCCGCACGCCGACGATGGCTTGCGGCAGTTCGTGGGCCGGCAGGCGGGCGGCCAGGTGCTCTCGCAGCGCGGAGGCGTCGAAGCCCGCTTCCGGCTTGAGCCGCGCGTAGGCCACCAGTTGGCGGCGCTCGCCGTCCAGGCGGATCAGCGCCAGCGCTTCGTCCACGTCCGGATGAGCGCTGAGCGCGGCGGCGACGCCGTCCAGTTCGATGCGGTAGCCGCGGTGTTTGACCTGGGCGCCAGCGCGGCCGAGGAAGCGGATGCCGCCGTCGGGCAGGTATTCGCCGAGGTCGCCGCTGCGGTACAGCCGCGCGCCGGGCAGGCCGGACACGGCGTCCGGCACGAAGCTGGCGGCGGTGCGGCCGGGCTGGCCGATATAGCCGCGCGCCAGCGCCTCGCCGCCGATGTGGATCTCGCCGGGCACGCCGGGCGGCACTAGAGCGCCCCAGCGGTCCAGCAGATAGAGGCGGACGCCGGCCATGCCGCGGCCTATGGACGGCAGCGGCTCCACGGCGTCGCAGACCCGCATGCTGGCGCAGACCGTGGCTTCGGTCGGGCCGTAGGCGTTGACCACGCGGCGGGCGGCGGCCCAGCGCGCCAGCAGGCCGGGCGCGGCGGCTTCGCCGGCGGCGATCAGGGTGCGCAGGCCGGGCAGATCGTCTTGATCCAACGCCGCCAGCAGCGCCGGGGGCAGGGTGGCGTGGGTCAGACCGTGGCGCTGCGCGGCGCGGCGCAGAGCGCCTGCCGGATCTTGCGCGGCGTCGGCCTCCGGCAGGCACAGGGCCGCGCCGCTGCCCAGCGCCATGAAGATTTCCGACACCGAGGCGTCGAAGCTCAGCGGGGCGAACTGATAGACCCGGCTGCCGGCGTCCACCTGGAACACTTCGCATTGGGCGCGGCAGAGATTGGCGACGCCGCGATGGCTGACGCCCACGCCCTTGGGCCAGCCGGTGGAGCCGGAGGTGTAGATGAGGTAGGCCAGGTTGTCGACGCCGGCGGCGCAGGGCGGGGCGGAGTCCGGCGCGGCGTCAGCAGCGTCTGGGGCGTCGTCCAGCAAGAGCAGGCTGGCGGGCAACCGGCTCAACGTCGGCAACAGGCGGGTTTCGCTGAGCAGGATGGCGGCGCGGCTGTCTGCCAGCATGTAGTCCAGCCGCTCGGCAGGGTAGGCCGGGTCCAGCGGCAGATAGACGGCGCCGGCCTTCAGCGTGGCCAGCAGCGCGGTCACCGCGGCCGCGCCGCGCGGCAGCAGCACGCCCACCACGGTTTCCGGGCCGGCGCCCAGCGCTTGCAGCCGGTGGGCCAGCTGGTTGGCGCGGGCGTCCAGCCCGGCGTAATCAAGCGCGCCGTTTTCGTCCAGCAGCGCCGGCGCGCGCGGAGCGGCGGCGGCTTGGCGCTCGAACAGGCGCTGCGCCAGTTGCGGCGACGCCAGCGGGGGCCGGGCGGCGTCGGCTATCCGCGCCCGCCGCGCTTCCGCCGGCAGCAGCTCGATGGAGGCGACGGCGGCGTCCGGAGCGGCGACCAGGCCTTCCGCCACGGCGAGCAAGCCTTGCAACAATGCCTCGGCCGCGGCGTCCGCGACGCGGCTGCGGTCGAAGGTGAGCTTGACGGTCAAGGCCGCGCCCGGGATCACGGCCAGCGTCAGCGGATAATTGGTGTGCTCGCTGAAGCGCGGAGTTTCAAAGCCCAGGCCGGCGGCCTCGTCGCGCAGCAGCGCGTCGGCGGGGTAGTTCTCGAAGACCAGCAGCGAGTCGAACAACTGGGCGTTGTCGCGGCCGGCCCAGCGCTGGACGTCCACCAGCCGGTTGTGGGCGTAGTCCTGCACCTGGGCTTGATTGGTCTGTACCTGGGCCAGCAGCGCGCGCGCGTCGGCGGCGGGGTTGAGCCGCACCCGCAGCGGCAGGGTGTTGATGAACAGCCCTATCATTTCGGCTATGCCGGGCAGATCGCCGTTGCGGCCGGACAAGGCGGTGCCGAAGACGATGTCCTCGCCGTGGCCGCTGCGCGCCAGGGTCAGCGCCCAGGCGGCCTGGAACAGGGTGTTCAGCGTGCTGGAGCAAGCCTGCATCGCGGCGGCGGCGCGCGCGCTCCATTCCGGCGACAGCCGGATTTCCCGTTCGACGAAGTCGGCGTCGCCGTCGGCGGGGCCGGCGAGCAGGGTGGGGTGTTCCAGCCCGGAAAAGTAACGACGCCAGAACCCTTCGTCCGAGCGGGCGCGGCGGCCGGTGCGGTCCAGCCAGCCGATATAGGCGGAGAACGGCCGCGCCGGCGGCAGGGCCGGGGTTTCGCCGCGGCTGAGCGCGCGGTACAGGGTCAGCAGCTCGCGGAAGAACAAGGGCAGCGACCAGCCGTCCAGCAGCAGGTGGTGATAGCTCCAGATCCAGCGCCAGCGGTCCTGGCCCAGCCGGATCAGCGCCAGCCGCATCAGCGGCGCGGCGTCCAGGGCGAAGGGCCGCGCGGCGTCTGCGGCCAGGTAGTCGGCCAGCGCGGTTTCGGGCTCGGCCAGATCGGACCAGTCCAGCCGGCTGATCGGCAGCGGCGCAGCGCGCATCGCCGCCTGCAGCGGCTGGGTCAGGCCCCGCCAGTGGAAGCTGGAGCGCAGCAGCGGATGGCGCGTCAGCATCGCGCGCCAGGCCTCGGCGAAGGCGTCCGGGTCCAGCGCGCCGTTGACCACGCTGCTGAGTTGTTCCAAGTAAGCGCCGTCGGCGGCGTCGGCCACGCTGTGGAACAGCATGCCCTGTTGCAGCGGGGACAGCGGATAGAGATCGTCGAAGGGGCCGGTCCGGCGCGCCAGCTCCTCGACGGCGGCCTGTTCCAGACGGGCCAGCGGGTAATCGGCGGCCAGCAGCGGCGCGGCTTCGATCTCGTCCAGCGCCAGCGCCAGTTCGCGGGCGAAGGCGTCGGCCCAGCCGGCGACGGTGGCCGGCTCGAACTGGCCGCCGGGGTAGCGCCAGTCCACGCGCAGCCTGCCGTCCAGCACGACCAGCACCAGATCCAGCGCGAAGGGGCGCAGGTTGTCGGCGGCGCGTTCTCCGGTAATCAACTCGGGCCGCAGTTGGAACCAGGCCTTGTCGACGCCGCGCGGCGCGCCCAGGTAGTTGAAACTGATTTCCGGCAGGCCGGCCGCCTCCAGTTGCCGGCGCGCGTCCAGATCCGGCCCCAGCCAGCGCGCCTGGCCGTATTCCGGCGCGACGGGCGTCAGCCGCGACAATTGCGCGGCGATGGAAGCCAGGAGATCGGCCGCGCCGGCGGCGGCGGCGTCGCCGGCCACGCTCAGCGGATACAGCGCGGTGAACCAGCCCACGGTGCGGGACAGGTCCAGGCCGGATTCGGCGTCGCGGCCATGGTGTTCCATCGTCACAGCGAAGCGCGGGGCGTCGAGCCGGGGCGCCAGCGCGCGCCACAGCGCCAACAGCAGCAGGGCGCTGACGCGCTGGCCGGCTGCCCGGGCGCCGGCGGCCAGCAGGCGGCCGGTCAAGGCCGCGTCCAATTCGCGGCTGAGCAGCCGCGAGGCGGCTTCGGTATTGGCCGCAGGGGCGGCGGCGTCGCGGCGCAGCGTCGGGAAACCGGCCTCGGCCTGGCTGAGCCAAGGCGCGGGGTCCGCCTCGGCGGCCTCGGCCCGTTGTTGTTCCGCCCAGCGGCGCCAGTGGGCTGGCACGGCGGGGAGTTGCGGCGTTTCGTCGTGCGCCAGCGCGTCCAGCGCCTGGTTCAGATCGTCCAGCAGAATGCCCCAGGACACCGCGTCCACCGCCAGATGGTGGACGATCAGCGCCAGCACCGGCGCTTGTGGGCCGCGGCGCAGCAAGAGCGCGCGGGCCAGCGGGCCGGCGCTTGGGTCTAGCTCGCGCTGGACTTGTTCCAGCGCCGCGCGCGCGGCTTCGTCGCCGTCGTCTGTTAGTTCCAGTTCGCGGCAAGGCCAGCCGCCGGTCTCTTCGCTTAGCGCCGGCTCCGGCGTGAAGCGCAGGCGGAAGGCGTCGTGGCGCGCGGCCACGGCGTCGAGCGCGGCTTGCAGCCGGACCGCGTCCACGGGGCGGGCCAGTTGCAGCGCCAGCGCTTGGTTCCAGTGCCGCGGCTCGGCCAGACCCAGGCCGGCGAACCAGCGCTGGATGGGCGTGGCCGGCAGCGGGCCGGCGGCCGCGGCTTCCTCCTCGGCCGCGGCCGTGCCGAGCGCGGCGGCCAGTTGGCGGATGGTGGGTTCCAGCAGCAGCTGGCGCGGGCTCAGCGGCAGGTCTTGCGCCCGCGCCCGGGCGACCACTTGCAGGGAGAGGATGGAATCGCCTCCCAGGGCGAAGAAATTGTCGTCGATGCCGGGCAGGGGCACGGCGAGGACGTCGGCCCAGATTTGGGCGAGCGCGCGTTCCGCGTCGGAGCGGGGGTCGACGCGCGGCGCGTCGCTGGCGGCTTGCGCGGCCGGCAGGGCGGCGCGGTCGATCTTGCCGTGGTGGGTCAGCGGGAAGCGCTCCAGCGT